>NZ_JAILWL010000337.1 GCF_025698965.1 Roseibium sp. | reverse complement strand
AGTTTTCGGCTTTGAGGGTCTTGCCATATCCACAATTACACAGAATTAGGGTTTATTCTTGAATAAATCCAAAAACTATGTAAACTCCAATTTATCGGCCCGATACATCGGCCCGAGTTGTTACACAAACAGTCCAAAGAAAACGGCTTGCTGCAACAAGCCGTTTTCCAGCGAGGCACCAAATGGCAAAGCCAGAACAGGTACCAGTTGGCGGATGGGATCAGTATTCAATCAAAGCTGAACTGCATCGCCAGGGCATGACATTGGCAGAACTTGCCAAGTCAAAGGGTAAAGCACCCGGTTCTTTTTCCCATGTCTGGAAACGCCCGACGAAGGTAGCGGAAGAGGCAATCGCGCAATTCCTTAAAACTCCGAAGCGGGAACTCTTTCCAGACCGGTATCCGAAACGGACCGCTCGAATCCTTTCTAGCAAACACGAGAACTATCGCGCTAGCCAGAAAAGCAGTTCGTCGCCAGACAGGGAGGCTGCATGATGCACCAATCCCATCAGCAATCCTTGTCCGGCCTGACGAGTCCTTGCGGACAGTCCGGCATGCATATCCTGACCAAGCTTTCGAAATCAGGCATGCGCTATTTCTACACCGGCAGCGAAACCCTCGTGAGCGTTATGGGTGGCGGTCAAGCACTCGTCGCTACGACGTCTCTGTTTGAAGGGAACGCACACCGGTTCCCTGATCCCGGCACCGCGATTGCCTATCGCGACACCTTGAACCGGCAGGGGATCGGTGGAGCGGCGTGGAAGCTTGGCCAGTTCGGCCACTATTCAAAGCCGAAGGCCAAGAGGAAATGACCGCCGCAACCATTGTGGCCGTTGTCACCATCTTGCTTGCCAGTGTGATCATCGTCGCGGTTGTCGTTCACAACCGCCTTAGCCCCAACACCGCGAAAGCTGTTGCGCAGGATCCGTTCTGCGATCCGGCAGGCTGTTCGAAATCTGCGAGGCACTGACATGAACCTGCACATCACCAAGGAATGGTTTGAGAACCGGGTTGCCTTTGAAGGCGATCTTGAAATCAGCGCGGGGCTTCGTGAGGAAGCGGTCGCCTGCGAGGAATGCGACCAGCTGACCCATGTAGACGAAGCCGCCTGTCTTCACTGCGGCGCTCTCAAGGATTGGGCCAAGGATTGAGTTCCAGTTTCCTCGTTTCAATCCCAGCCAAACGAGGGAAGGGCGTCACCTGCCTCAGTGGTGAGACGCGGCGCTGCCGCATGTAGCCGACGCCCGGTTGGGCGTTTTCCTCCACCAACTTGCCGGGCGGCATAGGGCCGTCGAAAGCTCGCCGCCCGGTCTTTCTCCACGAATTCTTTAGAGGTTACATGAGCGCGTATCAGTCCATCAAGGTTTCGCTGATCGACATTCCCGAAGGGCGTTTGCGGGACGTGGATCAGGAGTGGGCAGAATGCCTGTCGGCCATGTTTTTGGAGACAGGCCAGAAGACACCAATCGACGTTCGCGTCGAGGGTAAGAGATTTGAAGTTGTGGCCGGGGCGCACCGGCTGACCGCTGCCAGACTTGCTAAATGGAAAGAGATCGAGGCGCGGGTCCTTGAGCCGCAGGGCGAACAGGCCGCAGACGAATTCCGCCTGCATGAGATCCTGGAAAATCTGGGTCGCAAGGACTTCAATGCGCTTGAACGGTGCGAAGCGTTTTTCGAAATGAAGCGGGTTTACGATGCCTTGAACCCTGTTTCCAAGCGCGGCGGTGACCGTAGGAGTCAAGCCGCTAAAAACAAACAAGAAAATCAAACGGAAATTTTTTCCTTTTGTTCTGCCGCGTCTGAGACAACCGGTCTTACCGACCGTGCAGTCCGAATGGCAATCGCGATATTCAACGGTCTTTCTCCACTAACCCGCGAGCGTTTGAAGGGCACCGCTTTTGCCAGCAAACAATCCGACCTGAAGGCACTCTCCACGCTCACTCCCGGCCAGCAAAACAGCGTCTTGGACCTGATCCTGGGCGATGAGCCGAAAGCCGCTTCCATTGCAGACGCGTTGATTGTTGTCGAAGGGCGCAAGGTGGAAAGCGACAGCGAAAAGCGCTTCAAAACCGTTTGCGACTATCTGCCGAATTTGCCCCCCGCGAGCCGCCGGAACCTGTTCCGCCTGCACAAGGAAGAAATCGTCGCCCTCGTGAAAAAGGAGGGCTGGCTGGATGAGTAAGCGCACCCGCGACGAATTCACCATCGACATGTTTTTGGGATGGACACCGCCTGACGTGTCTGTCGGGTTCGAGCCCGGTGCCATTTCCGGCGACCGGCTTTCGTCCAGAATAAGTCGTGCGATCGCCAAGGCCCTAAAGGATTGCGATATTGACCGCGCTTCAGTCGCGGCGCAGATGAGCGAGAAGCTTGGCCATAAGATCACAAAGCAAATGCTTGAGGCATATGCCTCTGAAGCCAAGACGGGCAACAACATCACTGTCGAACGCTTTGTTGCGCTGATCCATGCAACCGGAAAAACGGAGTTGCTTGGCTTCCTTGCCGATGACTTCGCGATGAAAGTCTATCCGAACAAATACGCGAACGTCGTCAAACTTGCCTTGATCGAAGATCATCAAAAGACGGTCGACTATCACAAGAAAACGATCATCGCGAAGATCCGGGGGGCGTCATGAAACTCTGGCTGACCGCGCAAGAGATTGCAGACCTGCAACTCGATGGCCTCCCATCCAGCCGCTATGGAATTCAGAAGCTTGCCGAGCGTGAAGCGTGGGTGGAAAGCGACCTTGCCCGCAAGCGTGAGGGCAGGGAAGGCGGCGGCGGTCTGGAGTTTCATATTGACCTTTTGCCGCTGCCGCAGCGGCTTCAATATGCCGGGACATTCGTCCGTGTCGAGCGGGAAGACTACCGGACAGAGACCAGCAACGAATTGTCCCGGCGCGAATGCAGCGTCCGCGATGCCCGGCTGATCGTGTTGAAGGTCGCAGAGCGGTTCCGCAAGACAAACAGCATGGGCGCAAAGGCTTCCGATTATCTGTTTGCCCAGCTGTTTGATGACGGCAAGGTCCCGTTGCCGGAATGGGTTTTGGAGCAAATTAAGACGGTGTCCATGCGAACGCTTGCCCGTTGGCGCAAGGACATGAAACAAGACATCAACCGTCTTGCCTATGACCCGTCCAAGTCCCGGAAGGGTACCGGTGTTCTCGATCAGGCTGAAGGGGGCAGGGTGCGCAGTTACTGCCTTGCCGTCTATGCCTCCAACCAGTTCCTTTCCACCAAGCATATCCGCAATACGGCTCTCGCTGAGTTCGGCCACACCATCACCATCGGCGACAGGCAAGTCCCGATGCCGCCTTTAAGGACGTTTCAAAACGCCCTTAAAGGCTGGAAGGCCGAATACCGCAACGAGCTTTTGAAGATCACGGACCCGGACGCCTACAAGTCCAAGGTCCGGATGGTTGCCACCGGGGCAACCAGGGCTGACCGGTTCAACGAGCTTTGGCAGATCGACGCTTCGCCGTCCGACGTGATGACGACGGAAGGCAGGCGCAATCTCTACATGCTGACCGAAATCTATTCCCGCAGCGTGCTCCTGCTCTTTACCAAGACCCCGCGCTCGGAAGCGGTTGCCATGATGATCCGCAAAGGCATCCTGACATGGGGTGTTCCGGAGCTGATCAAGACCGACAACGGGTCCGATTTCAAATCCCGTGCCACCATCCGGCTGTTGGATGCGCTTGGCATCGAACAGGAGTTTTCTGCCGCCTATTCGCCCGAGCAAAAGGGATCGGTTGAACGCGTAATCGGCACCTTTCAGCGTGATTGCGCCGCGACCCTTCCGGGCTTTGTCGGCCATTCGGTTACTGATCGGAAGAAAATCGAAGCGCGCAAGGCGTTCTCGGCCCGTCTGGGCACGGATGATGCCGTCTTGTTTCAGGTGGATCTGACACCGCAAGACCTTCAGGAAGAGGCCGACCGCTGGGCGAATGAGCAATACGCCCATACCCCGCATGAGTCTTTGAAGCGCAAGACACCGTTCGACGTGATGAATGCGTGGGCAGGCGACGTTCGCGCGATCAGCGACCCCGCCAGCCTGGACGTGCTCTTGGCACCGGTTGCGGGCAAGGACGGCTTGCGCAAGGTCACCAAACAGGGCGTGAAGGTGGACGGCGAATATTATGTCGCCTTCGGTGTCATGCCGGACACGCAAGTATTCTGCCGCCAAGATCCGCAAGACCTTGGCCGGCTCTGGTTGTTTGAGCCGGACGGCGAAACCTACCTTGGTGAGGCGCTCTGCCCGGATCTTGCCGGATTGGATCCCGCCGAGACGATTGCCAAGGCCCGCGCCATGCAAAAGGCTCTGGAAGAAGAGCGGTTTGCGGACGTCAAGCGCGAGAAAAAGAAGATAACGCCGCGCACGGTCATGGAAGCACAGCGCGCCGCCTACCAGCACAATGCCGATATCGTCAGCTTCCCGAAACAGCAGCGCGAGCATGAAACGTCCAAGACATTGGCCGCGTCTGAGGTTCGAAAGCGCCGCGCCCCGCGCGATCTGAACGAGCGTGAAGCCGAAATCATGGCCGGCCTGAAGGGCAGTCAGTCGTCGCCGGCTCCAAAGTCAGCCGCCACCGTTCACCAGCTTTCCGGGCTTGAAACTCCTGAGGCTCGCTTCAATCGCGCCCAGCAATTCGAGCAGCGTCTCGCGGATGGAACTTCGCTTTCTGACGACGACGCCATTTGGCTCGCCAACTACAAATCCGGCCCCGAATACCGCGCTCACAAGATGGTCTGGGAGGACCGTCAGCAGCGCAGCAACAGCGTAAAGCCCGCGTCTTAATGGGCAAGAAAAAGGCCCTGGAAGCGGCAACTTCCAGAGCCGGTAATCAACTTTGAACGGAGAGAAACATGATCGACAGAGACCCATCTGTCAATGCAGGCGGACTAGCCACGCTGAAAAACGTCGCCCGATTTCTGACGCTGATGGAGACGCTGATCCATCGCGGACCGCATCTTCCGGGTATTGGCGTGTTTCACGGGTTTTCCGGCTATGGCAAGACCTATGCGTCCATCTATGCGCAGAACAAGACGCGGGCGCTCAGACTGGAAGTTGGTGACAGCTGGACCCGCAAGAAGTTCCTTGAATGCCTGCTGGCCGAAGCCGATGTGAAAGCGGGCCGCATGTCAATTGCGGACCTGACGGAACAGGCGATCCTTGCCCTTGGTGATGATTTCCAGCGGCCGCTTATTATCGATGAGGCGGACAAGCTTGCCGACAAGGGCATGCTGGAATTGGTTCGCGAGATCCAGGAACACTCTCAAGTGCCGGTTCTTCTGATCGGGGAAGAGCTTTTGCCCGCAAAGTTGCAGAAGGTTGAGCGGGTCCATAATCGTGTTCTGGAATGGGTGCCAGCCGAGCCTTGTGATCATGACGACGCCAGAGCGCTTGCCGACATGTTCTGCCCGGACGTGCATCTTGAGCCCGACGTGATCAATAACCTCATTGATCTGACCGAAGGTCGCGCTCGCCGCCTTGTTGTGAACTTCAACAAGATCGCGGAATACGCCCGCAACACCCAGAAAAATTGGTTCGACGCGAAATCGTTCGACCGGGGCTGGTTTTACACCGGTGAGCCGCCACGCCGTGCAGCACGGAGGGCGGCCTGATGCCAATTCAGCTTGAGATGAAAATAGTCGCCGGTGAACTGGTTTGCCGTGGGCATGAGTATTACTGGAGCGTCATTCGCGAAATCGGCAAGGAGAACCACTTCACGCGCCGGGAAATCGCGAGACGCACGAACGACCCGAACGACAAGAACCTGGACGAATATCTGCGCCGGTTGAAGAAGGCAGGTTTTGTCAGGACGGTGGAAGTCGTTGAGGGCACCTACGGCCTGGAAACTCACAACGGCAAAATCCGGCAGGAAATCTATGAGCTGGTGCGCAGACCGTCTGCCGCGCCAATCCTCAACAAGGATGGATCGAAGGGCATCCTCGGTCTCGGTCAAATCCACATGTGGACCGCCATCCGCAACCTGCATCAGTTCACCAAACAGGAACTTAGCATCGCGTCCACAACGAATGATGTGCCGGTTTCGGTCAAGACCGCACAGAGCTACGCGTGCATGCTGGAAAAGGCCGGTTACTTGCAGATATTGCGACCCGGTGGCCCGAACGTTGCCCGGATCTGGCGGTTGAAACCTTCCATGAACACCGGTCCGAACGCGCCAAAGATCCTGAAATCCAAGATGATCTACGACCCGAACCGACAGCAGATCATGGGCAGGCCAATTGCACAGGAGTGTGCGGCATGAATGCTCACGTAACTATGCAGCAAAAGGCTGAGACTGGTTGGGACGGCGCGGTGCCTGATTGGGTCGGTGAATTGGCCGCAATGGCTGAAGCTCATGGGGTGAACGTTGTTGCGACCCGGCTTGGTTATTCGTCAGCTGTCGTCAGCCAGACGATTTCCAACAAGTATTCAGGCAACCTTTCCAAATTCGAGGAAAAGGTGCGGGGCGCACTGATGGGCGAAACCGTTGTCTGTCCCGTCCTCGGAGCGATCGGCAAGGATGAATGTCTGGTCTGGCAGGCCAAGCCTCGCAAGGTCACTGACAGCATCCGCAGCCGCGTCTACCGGGCCTGCCGGAACAACTGCCCGCACTCTCGGCTGAAAGTGAGGTCGCTATGAAACTGAGCGCCGATCTTGAAATGCTGAAGCGGGGCTTGAGCGAACACCTGCTTCCGAATGGGGATTTGAAAGTTTCTGCCTCTGAGGTCCAGTTGCTCGATTTCGTCCTGGATGATTGCATCGATCAGGCCAAGCACCTGGAGGCGTTCCGCGTCCAGCGTCAACCGACCATGATCGATCTCTCCGATCCGAAAATCACCCTGTTTCCCATCGCCCGCCGTCTTGAACCTGTCGTGATCCCGATCCGGACACCCGACAGCGATGGTGCGGCCTGATCCCTAGTACCTGCGTTTAACGAGACATAAAGAGGACTTAAACCATGGAAAATGCGGCAACAGACCTGCCCGAAATGGAAGCGCCGGAAGACGGCATCGAACTGGTCAACGGTGTCCCGTACATGCGGGATGCCAAAGGTAACCTCGTTCCGCTGGAAAACATCAAAACCCAACACAAGCTTGAGGACGAGACTGTCCGCAAGATCATCGGATATGCCGAAGAGCTTTCGGCGCAAATCGCACGGTTCCGCAATCACACCTTTGCGGACCTGCTCGGTCTTACCGCTCTTCTAGCGCAGGAGTATGGGGCGACAAA
>NZ_JAILWL010000336.1 GCF_025698965.1 Roseibium sp. | reverse complement strand
CGTCTGGGGATCCTGTGGCCGACTGCCTCCTGGATTGGTTATCACAATGTGCAGATAGACAAGCGGATCACCATTCGTCGAGGCCACATAGCGTAGACTGTTCTGAAAGGGTTTGCTCCAGACAAGCGCACGTAAATAAGGCAGATCTTTCAACACTTTTGGCGGCAGCGGAATAAAACGAGTGACGGCATTTCCCTGACGCATATCCCACGCGTCGAACTTGGTGGTTTCTACTTCCTGCCTGACCCCCGCAAGGTCTTCTGCAGAAAGAAGATCCCGTTTCTCGATGTAGCCGTGTTCCTCATAGGCTGCCCTGTCAGCGGCCGACACAAGGCTCTTAAGCCGTTTCCGACGCCAATCGGCCATCTGTTCGGCAAGTCGGATACGCTTCACATGCAGACCGGCCTCGTTCAATCGCCTGCTGCCGATAATCGGATTGTCACAAAAGGATTTAGCGCCAGATGCAAGTTCCGCCGCAAACAAAGGCATCCTCAAAATTTTCGCTGCGCGCATACCCGCACCTTCGAAACCAGGCTCAAAAATGTCTCAAAATTGGTGGGCCGGGAAATACCGGCCCACCAATTATCTAGATCTCCTTGGTTGCGTTTTCCAGCCAGATCCGCTGTTTGGCACCGACGCCAGGACCGATCACCTCGCGCACCTTCTCGTGATACCGGTTCAACCAATTGCGTTCGGAACTCGTCAGAAGCGCAACGTCCACAAGCCGCAGATCCATCGGTACAAGCGTTATTGTTTCAAATCCAAGCATTGGTCTGTCGCCACCTGGAATATCCTCTGGTTCTGTCACGATTTCCAGGTTTTCCAGACGGATTCCATATTCTCCAGCCGGATAGTATCCAGGCTCGTTGGACAGGATCATACCGGGCTTCAGCGGGGTTGCACCGGTCTTTGCAATGCGCTGCGGACCTTCGTGAACACCCAGATAAGCCCCGACACCGTGGCCGGTTCCATGATCGAAATCGAGCCCTGCCTTCCAAAGGTCGATGCGGGCGAGTGTATCCAGTTGTGCACCGGATGTGCCTTCTGGAAACTTCGCGGTCGAAATTGCAATATGCCCCTTGAGTACGAGCGTGTAGTGCCTCTTCATCTCGGCACTGACATCCCCGACAGCTAATGTCCGGGTGATATCCGTCGTGCCGTCTTCATATTGAGCACCGGAATCGATGAGGTAAGGTTTTCCAAGCGGGATTTTCAGATTGCTCGCCCGGCTGACCCGATAATGACAGATTGCGCCATTTGGACCAGCACCGGAAATCGTGTCAAAGGAGATATCCTTCAAGACGCCTGTTTCACGCCGAAATTCCTCCAGCTTCTCCGCAACACCGATCTCGTCCAGTTCGCCTTTTGGTGCTTCCTCGTCAAACCAGCACAGAAAATTCACATACGCGATCGCGTCCCTGATATGTGCAGCGCGAGCACCTTTCAGTTCTGCATCATTCTTCACCGCCTTGGGCAAAAGGACAGGATCTTGCTCTTCCACAAGCGTTCCGCCCGAATCTGTAATCGCATCGGCGATACCAATCCCTGCCAGGGCCGGGTCAATCATGACCTTTGATCCGCGTTCTCCCAAGGTCTTCAGTCCGCCAACGAAATCCCCAGGCTCAGCCAGATTGGTCAAGTCTGACAGAGCATCGCGAACCGAATTGGAAAGCTTGCGGCTGTCAATATAGAGCGATGGCTTGCCTTTGGCCGGAACGGTTGCAAAAGACAAAGGCAGAGGGGTATGGCTGACATCGGAGCCGCGAATGTTGAACAACCAGGCGATAGAATCGGGCTGCGTCAAAACGCAGGCATCAGCTTTTTTGTCCGAGATCGCTGATTGTATTTCGGCAATCTTGTCCATTGACGCTTTTCCGGCGAGCTCAACGGGATAAAGCGAAACCTGTCCAACCGGAGGCTGAGGGCGATCCTTCCAGACATTGTCGACCGGATTATCTTCCAGCAAGACAAGCTCCGCGCCGGCTTCTTGGCAGATTTTCTTGAGACGCCTGACTTCACGCACCGTATGCAGCATGGCATCAATGCCAAGTTTTTGCCCCGACTTCAGCCGAGTCGAAAGCCAGTCGCTTACAGGTTCGGTGATAAGATGCTGTGCTGGGAAGACGTCCTGATCAACCTGTTCACGAACCTGGATCGTATAACGGCCGTCGACAAATATCGCAGCCTCGTCTGCCAATACGGCCGCAACGCCGGCCGACCCGCCAAAGCCCGTGAGCCACTGCAATCGACAATCGTGCGGCGGCACATACTCGCCCTGGTGCGCATCTGCGCGAGGCACAAGAAATCCGTCGAGACCACGACGGGAAAGTTCGGCTCTGAGAAGCGCTGCATGCGGCGCTCCGCAGGAGGGATCACTGAGATCATCGAAGGACTGAAACATGGCCGAACGGTAGATTGACCGCCTTGTTGGATCAACCCAGATAATTTTTCCGACTTCCCCCAAATAGGAGAAACAATTTTTCGGAAATTTGCAGCGCAGCATTTTGTTCGCATATGCGAAACATGCAACGCTGTCATGCGTTTGCAGACCTACCGGAACCACTATTGAAGCGGCATATTGAGATTAACAACAAACAAAGACGTTTCTCCCTAGGGAAGTCTTGATCTTCAAAATGGGAATAATCACGATGGCTATGGCAACAACCACTTCTACCCGTTCCGGCAGCGGCTTCATGCGCCGCGCGTTCGATCGCATGATCGAAGCCCGTTCCGTTCAGGCCCGCCGTTATGTCAACGGTTACTTGCTGTCCCTGGACGACGCGACCCTTGCCTCGCATGGCTACGACCGCGAGGAGCTTGAGCGCGAAGGCGCATCTACGAGCGCATTCTAAGGGGCTCAGGCGCTGATTTCAGCGAAAACACTGTGCGCAAAAAAGAGCTTGGCAGTTCAACTGCCAAGCTCTTTTTGTTTGAACTGATTTTGATCTTCAATAACGATCAGGCTGCCTTGCGACCTCTCACAAGCGTCAGCGTCAGCCAACCATCCTTTTCCCTGCGTCGATCCAGAACAAATCCCTGACAGCGGTAAGCAAACAGAATCCGCGGACCGTCCTCCACACGTAGTCCCGAAAGCACCAGAGTTGCGGTTTGCGCCATGTGTTCGCCAACGGATTTGGACATTTTCATCAGCGGGCGCGCCAGAATGTTGGCAATTACCAGATCGAACGGACCGTAGAGCCGGAAACGCCGATCTTCCATGCCGTTGGCCGTGAAACCCCGCACCAGATGACGTGCACCGTTCAAACTTGCGTTTTCAAGAGCCGTTTTTGTTGCGATTGGGTCGATATCAGTCGCCAGAACCACCTGCCGCGCCTTTAAGGCTGCCGCAATCGCCAGGACGCCGGTTCCGGTTCCCAGGTCCAGGATGCTGTCATATTCACGCAAGGATAGCAGACGGTCGATTTCCTCGAGGCAACCCGCTGTCGTGCCGTGATGGCCGGTCCCGAAGGCAAGTGCTGCTTCAATTTCAAGTCCGATTGCCCCGGGCGGCACCTTGTCCCGGTCATGTCCACCATGCACCATGAAGCGCCCTGCCTGAACGGGCTTGAGACCTTCGAGGCTTTTTTCAACCCAATTGATGTCCGGCAGTTCTTCGGCATCCAGCGGTGCAGCAAACGCATCGGCACCAACCCGGTCGCGCACCTGTGCGGCAGCTTCTTCCGGGTCCACGTCAAACAAGAGGATCTCGGCAGCCCAGATCTTTCCGTTCGGCGTGGCCTCGTACACCGTCACCGGATAGCCTTCGTCCTCAAATGCCCTTTCCAGGACATCCGAAATCCGTTTGGCTTCCAGTTCTTCTGCCGTGATCCGAACCCGGATTGTTTTCATGGATCTGTGTGCCTTCGGTAATTGCGTTCAAGGCGTGCGGTATAGCTTCACGGGCAGGTAAGAGCCAGAGGTTTTCTGAGCACACACGTGTTCATTTCCAATTCTTTCCCATGCAATCAACCCAAGAAGCATTGACGAAAACGGGAGCATTTCCTATGTCAGAGCAAAGGAGGACGACTTCCGGCACTCATCCAAAGGGATTTGAGTGCGATCTGTCCCGGGACGACCCGGAGATCGGATACGGACATGTCGTGGATTTTTCTTCTCGTTGCCAGTGTATTTGAAGTCGTGTGGGCCTTTTCGCTGAAGACCACTGACGGCTTTACGAGGCTCACCCCTACTCTCATCACTATCGCCGCCATGGTCACAAGCTTCTGGTTTCTGGCTCTCGCCATGCGCACGCTTCCCTTGGGAACGGCCTACGCAATCTGGACAGGCCTGGGTGCCGTGGGAGCTTTTACGGCGGGAGTGCTGTTCCTGAATGAAGCTTTCACCATGGAGCGCTTCATCGCGATTGCCTTGATTGTTTCTGGACTGACCCTCATGAAGCTGTCGGCGGGATCGTGAACTCTTATGTCATTGCCGGAGGAAATAATGGTCAACACTCAGAACCGAAATCGAAACCTGATCGAAGGCAATCCCGCCCTTGTTGTGATCGACATTCAGGCGAGCACATTCATCGATGACAGCGAGCTTCGGTCAATCGACAATATGCCGGGATACAGGCAAAGAATGCTGAACTCCCGGCAGGCAATCGATACAGCCCGCGCATTCAACATACCCGTCCTATTCATTCAGGAGCTCCACAGAAGGGACTTATCCGACTTTGGCCGTGAATTGGACGGACAGGAAGATGTGCATTGCCTGGAAGGTGAGCCGGGAACAGAACTTGCTATCAGGGAGATGGACGTTCGAGCCGATGACATCGTGATCCGAAAACGACGCTACTCGGCTTTTTTCGGAACGGATTTCGAAATCATGCTCAAGGCTTTGAAAGTTGACACGCTTTTGTTGTGCGGTGGGCTCACGGATGTTTGTGTTCACTACACATTTGTTGACGCTCACCAGCACGATTATTTCTGTCGTGTGATTGAGGATTGTGTTGCAGGGTCGTCTCTCCCGGCACATGAGGCTGCGTTGAACGCGATCGAATATCTGCAATCTGGTGCAAGACGGTCATTGCCGGACGTCCTGGCAGCAATGAAAAACCTGCCAATGTCGGACTGAAGATTCAGGCCTGAAACGGCGACCGGTCCTCTGCGGGAGAACTGGTCTTTTTTCGCTACAGCCCCACATTCTTTCTCAAGAGCGGAAATTACCTGATCAGGTGCAAAATGTCAGAGTGTCAGACAACCAGAATGGGTTCGTGTCTCCTGCAGCTAATGACAGGACTGGTGTTTCTTGTACTGTTTTTGGGGTTCGCTGGACCTCTCCATGCGACGACCGCACCTCAGGCAACGGAACACGATGCCTTGTTCGAGGCCTTGAAAAACGCGCCGAATGAAGCGGAAGCACAGCTCATTGAAAACAACATCTGGATGGCGTGGCTGGATGCGGCTCCGACTGCGAAGATCAGATCAAAACTCGACACTGCAATGCAGCGACGGGGTCAGTATGACTTTCAGGGTGCCAGGGAACTGCTTGATGAAGTCGTGAATGATGCACCTGATTTTGCCGAAGGCTGGAACCAACGTGCCTTTGTGTTTTTTCTTCAAGGCAACTATGAAGCCAGCCTGGAAGACATCGAGCGGACATTGGCGTTGGAGCCACGCCATTTCGGTGCCCTTTCGGGGAGAGCAATGATCTACATGACGATGGGACGTGTGCAGCTGGGTCAGGACTCTCTGCGCGAGGCCGTCAAGATCCATCCGTATCTCAAGGAACGCAATATGCTGATTGAGCCCAAGGGTCTGGATCTATAGGTTATCGCCCTGAAATCGAGGTGTTCAATTCTGATTTCTCTGAAATGCTCTGACGTCAGGCCGCAGGGAACTGCAGTCTGACGGTCAGCCCGCCACCCTTGGTCTCCCGCAATTCGAGAGATCCGGCAGCAGCTTCCACAATTGTCTTGCTGGTTGCCAGGCCAAGACCAAATCCGGTTCCCTGATGAACTTTGCGGGCCTGATCTCCCCTTTCAAATGGTTCCTGCAACCGCTCTCGCTCCGACTCGGGAATGCCGGGCCCGTGATCGATAATGTCGATCCAGACCCGTCCTCCCTTCAGGCCGGCATTTATCTCGACGGCAGACGCATATTGGATCGCGTTATCGATAAGATTTGAGATCGCCCGCGTGAGCTCGGCATTTCTGGCCAGAATGGTGAACCTGCCCTGCCAGCGGGTTTCTATTGAAAAACCGAGATCAGCATATTGATCGGATAGTGATTGCAGCAGACTTGGAATGTCTATTCGCAGTACCGGTTCCGAGCTGGATCCGTCACGCAAGAAGTTAAGTGCCATTTCGATCTGCTGTTCCATTATGTTCAGATCTTCAAGGCTCCTGTTCCTGATATCGCTGTCCTCAAGAAATTCCAGACGCAACCGCAATCGTGTCAACGGCGTCCCCATGTCGTGACTGATGGCTGCCAGCATCCGCGTGCGCTTGTCGACAAACTCGTTGATCCTCAATTGCATGCGATTGAAGGCTCTGGCAGCGACACGTATTTCGTTCGGCCCATTTTCGGCAATCGGGATCGGGGTGGTTGACCTTTCACCAAACGTTTGCGCGGAGGCGACCATCTCAGATAGTGGCTGCACCAGACCTTTGGCGACCCAGCTCATCAGTCCGAGAAAGGTAATGCCGAGAAACCCGAAAAACATGTAGAAGGGCAAGTCTCTAATCGGAAAAGGAGGCGGTTCAATTACCCATTCTGCAGCAACCAGGCTGCCGTCACGAAGGCGGAAAAAAACGCGCGGACAAAGCCCGGTTCCCAGTTTTCGGGGACCAACCACATACTCGATGCGCATTCCGAACAAGGTTGCTCCGGACGTGAACGGGCCAAACCCATCGACCCGGTTGACTTTCATCTCATTGATCAGAGCTTCCTCGCCGACCAATTCAATCTTGAGATCGGGAACTTCCTGAAGCAGTTCCTCAAGCACCTGCGGTCGGTTCTCTGACGTCGTCTCGTTCAACTTTGCAACTGCTACGCTCACCAGGTGACCGGGCATAACCGACAATCGTTCCGCTTCATCGAACCTTAGGAAGGAGACAACGACACCGCCGACGACAACCATGAACAGGCTGGCCCCCACCATGAGCGCAAGAATTTGGCACCGCAGAGAATTTGGACAGATGCCTCGAAGCAAATTAACCATCGCGTGTCACCGGAGCGACAAATTCATAACCACCGGAACGCACGGTCCGGATGAATTTGTAGGCTGCGCCGGCTGCCTTGAGTTTGGAACGCAGCCGACTGATCAAAATATCAATGTTACGGCC
>NZ_JAILWL010000335.1 GCF_025698965.1 Roseibium sp. | reverse complement strand
AGGGCGCCCACAAACTGGCCAGAGGTTACATTCCAAAGACCACCTACTCCGCCCACTGGATCGCGCATGAAGGGCTGCATCAGGCCGTTGCGGACTATCTGGAGCAGGAGCGGTTTGCCGTTGAACGGGAAAACGAAGCGCTTTCAGAACATGCACCGTTCAAAAAAACCTAGGCGGCACCAACGCTGGTTCAAATTGCCAGACGCATTTCGAATTGCTGGAGAATGTCTTCAGCACCTGCCCGGTCCAGAAAACCGTTAATGCTGGGTGTAGTCACATCGACATTCACGAATGTCAGATGCTCTGCTTCCACCAGGCTTGCCAGTTGGTTGAGGATACCCCTCCCGATCCCGTTGCCGCGGAAGGCTCTTTGCACTGCAATTTGTGCAACCACACCATCGTCATAGACAGCCCCCCAACCGAGCAAATCCCTTCCCTTGATGGCCACAACAACTTGGGTTTTTGCCACAAGTCCCGTCATTGCATTCCGGCTGTTTTGCGGAGTTGGAACCGTATCGAAAAAGTCGGCCTCGTTTTTCGGCAATTCAGTCAACGCGATCCTCTTAAAATCAATACCCTCAAGGTCGCCGGCACTCCTGAAGCCGTTGGACAATTTACATACCCTCAGTTTCCGTGCGCATTGAAACCCGAAAGTCTCATACGCCGTGACGGCTTTGGTGTTTGTCGAAACCACTTCAAGCTGCAGACCACTGCAGGTGCTCTGGCGCTGTTTTTCGATCACCGCCTCAAGCAGCTTTCTCGACAGTCCCTTGCGGCGATGACCCGGGTGCGTGCCAACGGAAAGGGTATAGGCTCGGTCTTCATACTCCAGGTTCGGCAGGCTTGAGAACCAGAACGACACGACCTTCCCCTCCCTCGTGGCAACAAAGGAATGGTCGGCGGAAAAACCACGCTGGATTTGAAAATCCTTGAAACTTTGTTCCGACATGGAGAGCGGAACAACATAGTCGGCAAAGGCTTCGTTCATGGCACCACAAAGCTGCGTGGTGGTGAGCGTTCGACAGTCAGTAATCTGATAAGGCATGTTTTCTCGAATTAGCGCAGGCACGACGCTCGCGCAGAGGCTGTAGATTCCAGAGTTTGCTTTGATATTTGCCTATACTTGTCTGACGATCCAGTCCTTCGGGTCAGATATCGAAACTCTCCGCGACGTCATACATCACAGGCTCGAAATGCTTACAAAGCGCACTGATACGGCGATTGCGAGCGCGCATTTCAGATGAACGAAGCATAGCAAGAAAATCCTCACGCTTGCGCCACTGGGAGTAATTGGCAATGCGCGTTTGCGCGTCGTTCACATGAAGTCCCGCACCAATGAAACCCGGCTGATGCCGAATGAAGTTCTCGTAGGCGTCCTTCAACTCCTCCAGCAAGTCAAAGCAGGTTCCCGGTGTCATCTCGAACGTGGTGATGACTGTCTGGCAATCACGATCACTGGAAATTTCAGGCATGTCTTTTCTCCTCCGCCTTGGAACAAGAGGCTGGCATGTTTTTGAACAAGCGGCAATATCGGGGAACTACGACACATTGACCAAGATGCGGCAGTCGTACTGAAGTATTTGCAAAACGTTGAAGGGCTGCGGTCAGCACGAACTGTCCTAAACTGACAGGAGGCTTTTACACCTCAGGTGACCAGGCGTCATAATTCCACTAAACTCGCTATGCGCGTGAATTGGTCTGCGGGAATAACGCTTGATATCCACTTCAAGCAATTGGCCAGTTTCCGCTCATCGTCGCTGCAACAGCCCGAGCAGTCGCCGCCAAATTACGTAGACAGAATTTGCTTGATTGCATGCTGAAGTGCAGTTTTTGTGAACATTTGCTAACTAAGAGAAGTTTCAAGTTTTGACAAAAAAAGCAAAATTATTATTTCGCCCGTTGAATGAAGAAGATCTAAACTCCTTGGTGCATTGGTTTTCCAGTTTCGAAGACGTTGCTCTTTTCGATCGAGGCCTGCCAGTGCCAGTTAGCAGGGAGTATGTGGTCGAGAGCTGGAAACCGGCTCTTCAATACAACGAACCGCCCAAAGCCTTTTGGTTTTTGGCCGAAGAGCCAGATGGCAAACCGATTGGATTGTGCGGAATCCAATCGATCAACTATATACATGGAGATGCTGTCATTCCGCTTTTTGTCGCAAAAGACTACCGTCGCAAGGGACTCGCGCTCACGATGCTGCTTGAACTTATGGAGCTGGCTTTCGACCAGCTTAGGTTGCATCGGCTCTCAACAATCTATCGCGCCAACAACCAGGCAACCGAAAAGCTCGTTACTTCTGTAGGCTTTGCCAAAGAAGGCCGTATACGCGAAGGTTGGTACGCAGACGGCCAACATCATGATATCATTCAGGTTGGGCTATTGAATTCCGAGTGGCTGGAAACAAAACAAATTGTCAAAAAACGGTTGGCCGAGACATCTTTTGAACTAGTTAAGCGTTCGAAGCTTCAAAATTGATGGTGTAGGGATGGATGGTGGGTCTCAGCACGGTTTAAAACGTCGGCTCGCTGCAATCGTATTTGCGGACGTTGTTAATTATAGTCGTATGATGGGCGAGGACGAGCTCGGTACAACCCTGGCCGTGCGCGCGCGCCTGGAAGAGTTTTCAGTTCTTGCCCAGACACACTCGGGTGAGATTATCAGTACGGCCGGTGACGGCGTGTTCCTGCTGTTTGACAGCGCGGTGGATGCTGTAACCTTCGCAGTTACCATCCAGAAACAGCTTCACGAAATGAACGAGAAAGATGCCGATCGCAAACCGATCGTTTTTCGTTTCGGCATCAATCTCGGTGACGTTCTTCAGGGCAACGGCGAATTGTCTGGCGAGAGCATCAATATCGCTTCGCGAATAGAATCGTTCTCCGAACCCGGCAGGATATGTATCTCCGGGACTGTTTACGACAGTGTCAGCAGCAAGATGTCGATCGGCTATGAATATCTTGGTGCGCAGAAATTCAAGAACATCAAGGAAGACGTCGACGTCTTCCAGCTTCACGACAATCCGACAAGTGCGGCAATGACCGCGGGTCTTCGCCGTGAGCGGAAAAAGAACACGGCGAGTTTTGCTGGTGATCCGCTCATCGACCAATCGATTGTCGTCCTGCCATTTGCCTTTCAGGGCAGCGAACAGGGTGACAGCTGGTTCGCCGACGGCCTTACCGAAGACATCACGACCAGCCTGTCGAAGTTTCACCAGTTCTTCGTGATCTCCCGGAACTCGGCCTATGTCTATAGCGATCGCCAGTCGTCTCCCCAGGAAACCGCCAAGGAACTTGGGGTAAGATATGTGGTGCATGGCTCAGTTCGAAAGGCCGGCAGCCGGATCCGGATTACGATCCAGCTGATCGATGTCATCCGTGACCGAACGATCTGGGGAGAACAGTATAATCGCGAGATTGATGATCTTTTTGATCTTCAGGACGAGATTACGCAAACCATCGTCTCGGCAACAGCGGCGAAAATTGAGTCGTCCGAACTCGACAGGTTAAAACAGACGCCGCCTGCTAACATGGCCGCCTATGGCTTTGTGCTCCAGGGCCAGAGATACATTTTCAGCTATACCCGCAACGGCGTCAGCCAGGCACGAGAGCTTTATGAAACAGCCCTGCACAATGATCCCAAATACGCCAGAGCTCTCGCGGCAAAGTCCCGCACGCTGAACCTCGACTGGCGCTATAACTGGGCGCCGGAACCAGAGCTGGCCATCGACAACGCCCTGACGCTGGCAATGGATGCCATTGAACTGGATTCACTGGATGCAAGGGGATTTGGCGAACTGGGATTTGCGCATCTGTACCGCAAGGAACACGATGCCGCGATCAACGCTTATGAACGTGCTATCAAGCTCAATCCAAACGATGCCGATCTCATGTCAGACATGGCCGACGCCATGGCCCATTGCGGCCGGTCGGAGGAAGCCATCGAACTGCTTGAAAAAGCAATGCGCCTCAATCCCTTTTATCCCGACCAGTACCTCTGGCATTTGGGGGGCGCCTATTTCAATTTGAAGCAGTACGAGAAGGCGATTTCGACAATCAAGACCATGCAGAACCCGACTGAAGGCAGACGCCTTCTTGCGGCCAGTTACGGACTTCTCGATATGACGCAAGAAGCGCAGCAAGAGGCTGCAATGGTTCTGAAAGCCCATCCCAATTTTAATCTTGAGCATTGGGCGTCCGTTCAGCCGGATAAATACCCGGATGACGTAAGCCATTTTGTCGAAGGGTTGAAGCGCGCCGGCCTCTAGAGCATTTCCACCAGATGGTGGACCAATTGACCGGCTCGCTTTCTTCAGCTGGCAAAGCGACTGATACGCTGTGGTGCGAACCACAATACGCACAACTCACCGCAGACGGCGTGTGAAAAACACCGGCCATTCGGGTGACGGAAAGCAGCTCATAGCCAGCTTTCCACCGATTATCCGAGATTTGCGAACTTAATCGCTGGCGTCGCCGCGCGCGCCGCTCAATCGAGCGCCCGAAATTCTTGCGCCGGATACACGAGCACCAGAAACTCTTGCACCGGATACACGAGCACCAGATACCCGGGCGCCGGACACGCGGGCGCCAGACACACCCATACCGCCGTCAGCATCGCTCAACAGAACTTGCTCGAACGTTCCGGTGTCCAGATCCATACGCAATGTCTGGGCCGATTTGTCATACGACCAACACCGAAGCGACTTGTAAAAAGGATCATCATCGTCGAGGCCGGGACCCGGCACCTCAACCTTTGATGCGAGCTCCCCTTTGCCTTCAACCGCAAACAGAACAGCGCTGCCCATTTCGTAGTAAGCGCCACCAAAACTAAAACCGTAGATCCTTGCAATCGCAGGACCACTGCCAGCCGGACCAGAAGTTCCCTTTTTTTCTGGAACTACTTTCAGGTCTTCGACAATCTTTCCGTAAAGGACGATGGTCGAGGAAGAGTTAAGCTTTTCTGACATAGTTGATCTCGCATAGTAACAATTAAATTTAAATTCTCGACAAGGGCAGATTAACTTGACTCTTCCCCTTAGTCCAGAGGCATAAGCGTCCTAACCGAATTGGCGTGACTGTCTTTTTTTAAAGGCTCAAGTTGCGGCCCTACTTCAACCCAACCGATATCCCTCAGGTCGAAATTTCCCCGGATCAACTTTTGGAACCGCCCTCCGGTGTGTTGTCGATCAACCTCTTCAAACGCTCTTGCGACATCGACAAAGTTCAGGTCGTTTCGGTCCAGAATCTGCCAGGTATCGGCCAGATAGGTCCCAAGAATATCCCTTGCATCAATCAGGGCCAGCTTGAAGCTCTCAGGCTGCTGTCCATAGGCCTCGTCAAATAGCCCCTGCATCACCGGCGCATAATCCGGCGTTGCCAGCAATTTGTCGGAAAGATCTTCCATCTCCGGAGAAATACTGCCGTAGTCAACAAGGCACTCGTGAAAGATGTCGACAAAAATATCGAAGAAGGCGCCTGTCAAAGGTTGAGAAAGCTTGTGTTCCTTCACCCATCCTTTGGCAAATTTTGACAGGCGAACATCGTTAGCTGCAATCCGGATCTGCTTGTTTCCGGACAATTCCGCCATCCGGTTCACCGCATTCAGCATGTAAAGGTTGCCGCTCGTGTTTTCCAACAAGTGCTCGACGAGCGAATTGAAATGCAACGAGGAAATCAGAGCAACCAAGTCGGCTGCACTTTCGTGGAAACCGAAATATTCACCGGTTGCCTGGTCCGGATCCGGAACACCGATTTCGGAATAGATGATCGCATGTCCAACCTCGTGCGCGATAACGTCGAAGTTCAAGCTGAACGACTTGTAGTAACCGTGCTTGCGGTCACCACCCATCTCCAGAAAGCCATAGCCGGAATATGCGTTTTCAAGAGATGGAAGTATGGTCAGCTCCAGCCGTTCGTAGTGCTTTTCGCTGTGCCAGGGGATCCGTCTGCCGAAATAGTCTTCCCAGATATCGAGAACGAAGCGCACAGTGCCGAACAGATGCGCTGCCTCGAATTGTTCCGTTCCCGGTTCCAGGTAATCGAAATGTCCTTCCGCATCCGGCATTGCCGGCTCGTGGATGTCTCCTTTCCAGGGTGGCGTCAGCATATCGCCGCCATCAGCCGGTCCGGGCGCAATCCCATAAGGACGTGGTTTGCCGATGGGAAAAATCGTGTACATCCGATCATCGGACGGCCCTGGCTCAAGGCTGCCCGGTGGACTTGAAACCATGACAACTTCAGGTTCCTCAAAATCCTCAAGGAACCTTGGTTGCGGGTAGAGCTTGAAACGAGTGCCTTCCATGATCTGGGTACCCTACTCTGATTGAATAATCCTTAGAACGATCAGCTACTTCCAAACGTCGAGTTGCCAGTTTCTTGCTTCAGCCGAATAGCCGATAGCCCTCGGAACCTTGCCTTTGTTCGCTCTGTCGTGTTTGCCGTCCCCATTCGCGGATGCACTGGTGCCAGTACTCCGTTTCTTCAAAAACGAAGTCCGCATTATAAGGAACTGCGAAATTCTGTTCAGAAACAAATCGGTAGAGCGATTCGGCATCGAGTCGCTTCTGATCAACTTCATTGTCTGCCAGCCAGGAGCGAAACTCCGCAACCGGAGCTCCTTCACTCGAAGTCACTTCCCAATCCGACAGCAGGTTTTCCCAAGTCCGCTCCTTGTAAAACCGATCCTTGGCTGCCTTTAAAAGGAAGTCGCTGACATTTTGGGAAATCACTCCGCCGTCAACGGCTCCCTTGAGTGTTGCGCGAACGTTCACCATTGCCAGGCTGAGCGGTATGAAATCCATTTCGGCAGGTCCGTGAAGCAGAGCGACCTCGTCGTCATCTTCCAGAATCCCGTCCCGATATCCCTCATAGACCGCACCAATGCCGTATCGATCGGTTTCCGCGGCCCTCAAAGCCCCCATACTGGCGGCTCCGATGACATGTACTCCCTGGCTGAGCGCCCAGAGTATTTCCTTGTGCCAAACAGACGGAACACCCTCGAAGTAACCGTCTACGATGCCGATAACTGATGGCTTTTCCTTGCAGGCGAGGTAAATGTCTCCCTGTTTGCAAGGTGGCCTGAAGCTTATTTCGGGATCGTACTCGATTTGCGAGCCTGCGAATGACGGGCCGGCAAACACTATCTTCGTACTAGCCATATTTGCTCATCTCGCGCGCTCTTGGACCGGCAACATAATCGTCATCGTCATGAGGGGCTTCTAGGCCCGGCACAACCACCCTCGCGACGGGAATACCGAATTCCTGCTTGCCAAGATCCACCCAGATGGCCTCCGAGATTCCGACCGCTGCCAGTGATTCCAGCATAAGGTCGAGATCTTCCTTGAGTGTTTCGTGCGTATGCGACGCAACATCAGAGAAGTCCAAAAAACCGTTCGGGC
>NZ_JAILWL010000334.1 GCF_025698965.1 Roseibium sp. | reverse complement strand
AAGGGTCGTTTTCTCTGGGCGCCTTCGCGCGGCACCGGGACGTCCACCTCAGATGCGTTGCGTGTCGCGGTGACGCTGCCTCAAGGTGGAGAATTCGCCTTTGTCTTGTTCACAGCGGCAGTCAGCAACAGCCTGCTGAACTATCAGACGGCAAACCTGCTGAACGCGATTGTCATTCTGACAATGCTGCTGACGCCTCTTGCCTGTCTCGGATTGGACCGATTGGCAGCCAGGATCAAGGCAAAGGGTGTCGAAAATCCCTCTATTGAAACCTTTGAGGAAGCCACACCGGCAGTCCTGGTGATCGGTTTCGGTCGGTTCGGTATGATGGTGGCGCAGATATTGACCTCTGAAGGCCATGAAATTACGGCGATCGACAATCGGCCGGACAGGATCGCTTACGCGCGAAAACAGGGATACAAGGTCTATTACGGCGATGCGACGCGCGCGGACGTGCTGGCAGCGGCAGGGGCTGGAAAGGCCGCTCTCGTGGCCATGTGCATCGAGAACGACAAGGTGATGGGAAAGGCGATTGATCTCGTCCGTGAAGGTTTCCCCGATGCCTTGATCTTCTGCCGTGCAACCGACCGTGCACATGTACTCGACCTCACAAAGCGGGGCGTGGATTTCCAGATCAGGGAAACCTTCGAATCGAGCGTTGTCTTCGGGCGCGCTGCCCTGGAAGCGCTTGGAACGCCGCTTGACCGTATTGACCAGATCGAGGAAGACGTCCGGCATCGCGACAAGGAGCGGCTGGCCTTGCAGTTGGAACAGGGCATGAATGCCGGCGCTGACCGATTGCATCAGATCACGCCGCGTACAAAAACGGCGGAAAACCAGAAAGATGCACCGGTTGAGTGAATCGTCTCATTAAAAAAGGCGCCGGTTGCGGCGCCTTTTAAAAGTTTCTTCGTCCAAATTCTTACGGCAAAGCATCAAAACCGGCTGAAAAGCCATTGAGGGAGATCGGAATTCCGATGCCTTCCTCAGGTGTCTGGAAAATGATGAACGTTGCCTGCGCACCGCCTTTCAGCTTGCTGAGCAGGTCATCTTCCAAAATCACTTCCGCGATGCAGCCATTTGGCAGGCATCGGACAAATCCGGCGCGGCCAATATCCGCATTGTCGACGCGAAGCCCAAGACCGGAAGGCAGCAGCACACCGAGGGGAGCCAGAACACGCAGGATGCGTGCTTGCTTGTCGGCGGTCTTGAGGATGATGACCGACAGTCCGACATTTTCCCGGTCGGCTGCGGTTACATTCTGAATAAGGGCGCATTGTTCGCCGGAAGCACCTGGAGGCGTGTCACAGCGCATTTGCCAGTCGCCATGGGCCGAGCGCACTTCACCTTGTGCCAAGCTGGGCAATGTGCCCTGTACAAGGGCTCCGAAGGCAATCCCGGCAAGGGCAGCGATTTTGGCAAAAGACAATTTGAAACGTCCAGTCCGGTGGGCAGTATGGGGCTGCGGCAATTGGGTTGACAAGAAAACCTCCGGTCAGTCGTCGTCCGATCCTGTCACAGCGTGTCCGGTATAGCATCGCGGCCCACTGAGCGAATCATGGTGTTATCCCGGCCAGACATTGCCGCATGACGGCGCGTGATTCCAGTCTGACAAAGCAAGGAGCCGTCGATTAATGGGGTTTTTTGACGAAAATCTGCCTGTCTTTGACTTTCATCAACCCGACAAAGTCTTCTCAGGGCTGTGAAAAGTTGGAAATTCCGTTGCAGCGTGGCGTGTCTTATGGTTTTTGTGCGGCATCAAGGTGTCAGATGGGTGATGCGGCACATCGCCGCTCTGCCCGATTGTAACCATCGCCCTGAACACGGGTTTGTGGTTATAGTCCGGCGAACTGATGGACCTGGTCAATACGCCAGGACGGCAGAATGGGCTTGCGATGTGGAGCTAAGCCCGGTACTGCCGCACCAGATTGGGCCGGATTTCGGATCCGGCATTTACGCATGTGCCGCTGGCTAGCGGCTGAGGGAAGGGAGCGCGGACGTGAAGGCAGTCTTCAAGCGTCTCATGACTATGGCCGGTATGGCGGCGACATTTGCTGGAGTGTCCACTGCGGCTCTGGCAGCCGAGTCCGGCATGAAAGAGTGGCAACTCGGGTTTCAGAATTCGATCACGGATGTGATGGATGACATCACCTGGTTCAACAGCTTCACGCTGATAATCATCACAGTCATAACCTTGTTCGTTCTGGCGTTGCTGATTGTCTGCATGGTCAAGTTCAGCTCCAAGTCCAATCCGGTGCCGTCCCGTACGTCACATAACACCATGATCGAAGTGGTCTGGACCATCGTCCCGATCCTGATCCTGGTGGTGATTGCGATTCCGTCTTTCCGTTTGCTCTACAAACAGCTGGACATTCCTGAATACCAGATGACGGTCAAGGCCATCGGATACCAATGGTACTGGGGCTACGAGTACACCGACGAAGGTATGGGCGACCTGTATTTCGATTCTTACATGGTCGGGGATGCCCTGAACCGGGAAAAAGATACGGCAGACCGGGAAGCATTCGCTCAAAAACGGGGCCTCACGATCAACGAAGTGCCGCGCTTGCTCGCCGTCGACAACGAACTGGTGATCCCGGTCAACACGACGGTTCGGCTGCAGGTTACCTCTGAAGACGTCATTCACGCGTTTGCAATGCCTTCCATGGGCGTCAAGATCGATGCGATCCCGGGCCGCCTGAACGAAACCTGGTTCCATTCACGGAACGAGGGCGTCTATTACGGCCAGTGTTCGGAGCTTTGTGGCGTGAATCATGCGTTCATGCCGATCGCGGTTCGGGTTGTTTCCGATGACCAGTACAAGACCTGGGCGGCAGCTGCACAGGAAGACCTGGACACTGCGAACCAACAGCTGATGGCTTCCATTGCCGCTGACAAGAAGGTCGCGGTCAAGGGTACGCTGGAAGATATTGCTGTCGCCGCGAAATAACGCGGCGACATGCCTTTTTGTTTGGCGATGCGCGCGATGACATGCAGCGCCGCTGAGAAAGATTAAAGAGGGAGCCCCAAATGGCTGCGACCGAAGCACATGCGGCACATGACCATCCCACAGGGTGGCGCCGGTGGGTCTATTCGACCAACCACAAAGACATCGGTTTGATGTATCTCTTCTTCGCGATCTTTGCAGGGATCGTCGGCGGCGCACTCAGCGTCGGTATCCGGCTGGAACTGCAGGAACCGGGGATGCAGATTTTTAACAATCCGCACATGTTCAACGTGTTCACCACGGCGCACGGCCTGATCATGATCTTCTTCATGGTGATGCCGGCCATGATCGGTGGTTACGCCAACTACTTCGTGCCGATCATGATCGGTGCGCCGGATATGGCGTTTCCGCGGATGAACAACATTTCGTTCTGGCTGTTGCCGCCGGCGTTCCTGCTTCTTCTTCTTTCCCTGTTCGTCGAAGGCCCTCCGGGTGGTAACGGCGTTGGTGGTGGCTGGACCGTCTATCCGCCTCTTTCAACCACCTATCAGCCCGGTCCGGCCATGGATCTGGCAATCCTGTCCCTGCATATCGCGGGTGCCTCTTCGATCCTTGGTGCGATCAACTTCATCACGACCATCTTCAACATGCGCGCGCCGGGTATGACCCTGCACAAGATGCCGCTGTTTGCCTGGTCCGTGCTGATCACCGCGTTCCTTCTGCTGCTGTCCCTGCCGGTTCTGGCCGGCGCGATCACCATGCTGCTGACAGACCGTAACTTCGGCACCACGTTCTTCGATCCTGCAGGTGGCGGTGACCCGATCCTGTTCCAGCATCTGTTCTGGTTCTTCGGCCATCCGGAAGTGTACATCCTGATCCTCCCGGGCTTCGGCATCATCAGCCACATCATTTCCACCTTTGCCCGCAAACCGATCTTCGGTTACCTCGGCATGGCCTACGCCATGGTTGCCATCGGCGTCGTCGGCTTCATCGTGTGGGCACACCACATGTACACGGTCGGCATGTCTGCCGAGACCCAGGCTTACTTCGTCGCCGCTACCATGGTGATTGCGGTTCCGACCGGCGTGAAGATCTTCTCCTGGATCGCGACCATGTGGGGCGGATCCATCGAGTTCAAGACACCCATGGTCTGGGCTATCGGTTTCATCTTCCTGTTCACCGTTGGTGGTGTGACGGGTGTGCAGCTGGCAAATGCCGGTCTCGACCGTGCCTTCCATGACACCTACTACGTTGTGGCTCACTTCCACTACGTTCTGTCTCTGGGCGCCGTGTTCGCGATTTTTGCCGCCTGGTACTACTGGTTCCCGAAAATGTTCGGCTACATGTACAACGAAACCATCGGCAAGGCCCATTTCTGGATTACCTTTATCGGTGTGAACCTGGTCTTCTTCCCTCAGCACTTCCTGGGTCTGAACGGCATGCCACGCCGCTACGCAGACTACCCGGATGCGCTGGCCGGCTGGAACTTCGTGTCTTCCATCGGGTCCTACATTTCCGCCTTCGCGGTTCTGGTGTTCCTCTTCGGTATCGTTGAGGCTTTCTCCAAGAAACGTGCAGTCGGCAACAACCCGTGGGGCGAAGGTGCAACGACCCTGGAGTGGACCTTGTCTTCTCCGCCACCGTTCCACCAGTTCGAGACCCTGCCGCGCATCAAGTAAGACGCGCGGTCGGAGGGAACACCTCCGAACCGACCTACGCACCGCGCCGGATACCGGCGCGGTGCCAACTTGAAAAACTGCCGGACGTAATTTGTCCCGACCGTCGACTTGAGGACGGCGGACTGCGGCAGATCAGAGAATTCGAAGGACGCGCCCATGTCGCTCGTAGAGCGCCAGGATACGATGAGCCAGGACAGCGCCGTTTGGAACGGCGGAATGGGATCAGTGAGCGACTATATGGCGCTCCTGAAGCCCCGTGTCATGTCGCTGGTCATCTTTACTGCATTTGTCGGTCTGATGCTGGCTCCCGGTTCGGTTCATCCGGTGCTCGGGCTGGTCGCAATCCTGTGCATTGCAATTGGAGCCGGAGCCTCTGGCGCACTGAACATGTGGTATGACGCCGACATCGACGAGGTCATGTCGCGCACCCGGAAACGACCGATCCCGGCCGGCAAGATCACTCGTGATGAAGCGCTTGCATTCGGCATGACCCTGTCGATCGGGTCCGTTGTTACCTTGGGTCTTCTGGTCAACTGGTTCGCCGGCGCGTTCCTGGCCTTTACCATCTTCTTCTACGTAATCGTCTACACGATGTGGCTGAAGCGTTCGACGCCGCAGAATATCGTCATTGGCGGCGCAGCCGGTGCTTTCCCTCCCATGGTTGGCTGGGCATCGGTGACAGGTTCCGTCAGCCTTGAGAGTTTCGTGCTCTTCCTGATTATCTTCATGTGGACCCCGCCCCATTTCTGGGCGCTTGCCTTGTTCAAGAGCGGTGACTACAGGGCCGCTGGCGTGCCGATGCTTCCGGTTGTTGCCGGAGAGACCAGCACACGGCACCACATTCTGACCTATTCCATCCTGCTTGCTCCGGTTGGTGTCGCGCCGTACTTTCTCGGGTTCGCCAGCCCGGTTTACGGCATTGCATCCGCGATCTTGGGGGCAGCATTCGTCGCACTGGCAGCAGATGTGTGGCGCAAGCGGGAAGGGGACGAGGCGCGCAAGGCCTGTGTACGCCTCTTCAAGTTTTCAATCTTCTATCTCTTCTTGCTGTTCGCCCTGCTTCTGGCCGAAAGCCTGATTGTGGGAGCGTAAGCAGATGGATCAGAAGGAAGAGGGCGTCAAGCTGACGCCGGAACAGGCAAAAAAACGCCGCTCCCGGTCTATCGCAATTGCGGTTGTGCTGGCAGCTCTTGTGGTGCTCTTTTATGTGGTTACCATCGTCAAGCTGGGGCCGGGCGTCGTAAACAGGCCACTTTGAGGAAAATCGCTTGAGCAACGAACGAAACGGACAGGGCATGGACAGCAGCAACCGTAAGGTAGCGATTGCCTGTGTCGGGCTGTTTGCCGTGATGGTCGGGGCAGCCTATGCCGCCGTACCGCTCTACGATCTTTTTTGCCGCGTGACCGGGTTTGGTGGCACGACGCAGGTCGCCGAGCGTGAAAGCGAGCTGGTTATCAATCGCATGATCACCGTGCGCTTTGACGGCAATGTCAATCACGCGTTGCCCTGGAAATTCAAACCTGCGCAAAGGTCTGTCACGCTCAAGATGGGTGAAACCGCTCAATTGGCGTATCTTGCGACCAACAACGGCAGCGATACGACGGTCGGAACGTCGACATTCAATGTGTCGCCACCAACAGCGGGTGCCTACTTCAACAAGCTGGACTGCTTCTGCTTTACAGAGCAGGCTTTGAAAGCTGGTGAAACCGTAGAAATGCCGGTCGTCTTCTTCGTCGATCCGGAAATGGACAAGGATCCTGAGCTGGAACATGTGAAGGAAATCACTTTGTCCTACACCTTCTTCCCGGTAGAACAACCGGAACGTCCTGTTGCAGTACGGGCAGAAGCGCCCGCTGCTGAAACGAATTTGTGAGTGATTGGCGCTTGATGCGCTTGAAAACGACTGTGTTTGGGGAGCTTGCCGATGGCTGAGGCACATACCAAAAACCACGACTACCACCTTGTGGAACCAAGTCCGTGGCCATTTATCGCGTCGATCGGCGCGTTTATCCTCGCAATCGGGGCTATTGCCTGGATGCGCTCCGCGGCTGGGGAGTCTTTCGAACTCTTCGGTATGGAACTGGCTACAACGAGCTGGATGCTCTTTGCGGTTGGCCTGCTGATCGTTCTTTACGTGATGTTCGGCTGGTGGAGTGACACCATCAAGGAATCGCGCGAAGGCCACCATACGCGCGTTGTTTCCCTGCACCTGCGTTATGGCATGCTGCTGTTCATCGCCTCCGAGGTGATGTTCTTCGTCGCATGGTTCTGGGCGTATTTCGATGCTGCCCTGTTTGCAGGCGAAGCCATTCAATTCAGCCGCGTCGAGGCAACAGGCGGTCACTGGCCGCCCGATGGCATCGCAACCTTTGATCCGTGGCACCTGCCTCTGCTCAACACGCTGATCCTGCTTTGTTCCGGCACGACAGTGACCTGGGCGCACCACGCATTGCTTCATGACGACCGCGAAGGTCTGAAATGGGGACTGACGCTGACCGTAATTCTCGGCGTGCTTTTCACCATTTGCCAGGTTTACGAATACATGCATGCGGCCTTCTCGTTCGGCGGCAATATCTATGGTGCGACCTTCTTCATGGCGACTGGTTTTCACGGTTTCCACGTGATCGTCGGAACCATCTTCCTGTTTGTCTGCCTGCTGCGCGCGCTTGCCGGCCAGTTCAGCGTTCAAAAGCACTTCGGCTTTGAGGCTGCTGCCTGGTACTGGCACTTCGTCGACGTTGTCTGGCTGTTCCTGTTCGTCGCTATTTACAT
>NZ_JAILWL010000333.1 GCF_025698965.1 Roseibium sp. | reverse complement strand
TGAAATCCAACTCAAGAACGGCAGAACGATTAAAAACGCTGGAAGACAGTGTTCGCGAGGGAACAACTGCGGTGTCCCTGGCCGTCGATGAACTGGCCGATCTGATGGGCTTACAGGAATAGGGCAATGAAACTCAACGCCAAGAAAACCGTTTTGGTAACGGGTTTCAGCCCCTTTCCCGGCGCCCCCGTCAATCCGACCGAAAGACTCATGAAACGTTTGCCGAAACGTCTCGGCGTCCATCAGTTCGATGTCGATTTTGCTTTTCACGTTCTGCCGACGACCTGGGTCGGCCGGCAGGAGGTCACCTCAAGGCTTCGGGACACCATACAGCCGGACGCCATCGTGCATTTCGGAGTGGACGGCACACGGCGCACGATCAACATTGAAACCCGCGCCCTAAACCGCGCCATTCTCGTACGACTCGATTCTGTTGGCCAATCACCTGGCCGCCCAGAACTTGATCCAGGTGGGAAACGCGTTAGAAATGCGACGCTTTCAGCAGGCCCGCTCAGGGACGCAGCTCTTACCGGCGGCGCACCGACCAGACTTTCCACGAATGCCGGCACCTATCTTTGCAATGCCACGCTCTGGGACTCGGTTGGTTCCGGAATCCCGAGCATCTTTGTTCACGTTCCTGCACTTCCCCGAGGGCCGCGCGACACCAGACCGAGTTACCCGGTGATCGAAGAAGCCGCCGTCCGGCTTTTGCAGGAAACAGCCAGGCGATTACGCGGACGGCAAGACTATTTTGCCTTTTCAAGAAGCCACTCAACCTGACGAATGCAATCGGCGGCCATTTGTGCGGACAAACCGGCGCGCCCCAGAACTCTCAGCCCGAAATAAGCCGACAGGATGCCTCTTGCGATCTCTCTTGCAACGGCTTCCTCAAGCTCGGCGTCATCGGTCAGGGCTTTGAAAAACGCGTTTTCAAGCCGGTGTACCATGGCCTGGAGCTTGGCTTCCGCTTCTCCCCCTTCCGCGGCCTTGTCGACGAGCGCGTTGCACAAGAAGCAACCCAGCCGGTCACCGTCTTCTTCGATAGCTTCAGCAACCTTGCCGAAAAGACCCAGTATCCTGATCCGTCCGGTGCCATTGGCTTTGTCGGAAAGAAAGGCAACGGTGCCGCTGACTACCTTGTCGTTATAGCGGTCCAACGAGGCCAGATAGATTGACTGCTTGTCGTGAAAGGCCTTGTAGAAGGACCCCTTGGTGATTTCCATGGCTTGAAGCAGTTCTGCGAGCGACGCTTCTTCGTAGCCCACATCCCAGAATAGGGTCATGGCCTTGTCCATTGCCACGTCCGGATCAAATTCACGCGGTCTTGCCATTGTCGCTCCTTATGCCATCCGTCCGGTTTCCCTCGGGTTTTGCAGAAATTGGATCTGGCCTCACAAACAGATCACCTTACCCTCACGTCCTTGTGTTTTGTACCGATCAGTTCCTAACTCTATCTTGGTTGCACCGGCAGGGAATTGGGTGACATCCGATCAGTTTGGAACCAAATGGTACCGAAAAAGGATTTCCAGGGCAATCTCCTCCGCGCCGGCGAAGTTCAACCCTTTGGGAGTTAATCGTTATGTTCAAAAATCTGGTTCGTGGTTCCATCGCTGCGCTTGTTGTTGTCGGCGGCCTTGTCTCAAGTGCTTTTGGTGCCGGTTTTGATGTCAACGCCACAGTAACCGGCTTGGCCCTGCGCGGCGTTGATCCGGTGTCCTACTTTGCCAACGGAGCACCGCAGGACGGCGATTTTGCCATCACCGAGGTTCACAACGGGGCCACCTACCGCTTCGTTTCGGAAGAAAACCGTGACCTCTTCAAGCAGGATCCGGAGAAATACCTGCCTCAGTATGGCGGCTTCTGCGCATTCGGCACGGCGATGGGCGTAAAGGTTGATGGTGATCCGGATCTTTGGAAAATCGTTGACGGCAAGCTTTACCTGAACCTGTCGGAAAGCATTCAGGAACGCTGGAACAAGGATATTCCGGGTTTCATCAACACAGCTGACGGCAACTGGGGCGGCCTCAAGGACGTCGACCCGAGCGAACTTTAAGTTCCCCTTTGCGTATTGATCACTCAAAAACCGGCCGGAGTTTTCCGGCCGGTTTTCTGTTCCAGAACAATCTTCTTTTCTACCCGAAGAGACTTCCGGCACGCCTCTTGCTGTTTTCAAGGAGAACAACCGACACCGGTCCCAACGTGGGACGCTGACAGCGAATGGCATGGCTGATGAAAAGAAATTTGGCTAAACTGAACCGACGCGCGTTTCTCGCCGGGACAGCACTGTGCCTTTCCGGGACAGTTGCAGCAGCACAGATGAAGGTCGCAGACCTCCGGGGATCCATCGATTCTGAAGATCTGGGTCTGCTTCCAAACGCTGCCGACGACCAGACCGCGCAGTTTCAGAACGCCGTTAACCGGGCAGTTGAGCGCGGCCGGGCGTTGTTTCTGCCCGCCGGCACTTATCCTGTCGCCAATTTGCGTTTGCCAAGCGGCACTTTAATCGTCGGTGTTCCGGGCCGCACACGACTTGTCTATCAGGGCGGCGGAGGACAATTGATCCGTGCCGAAGGTGTCAGCAATGTCGGATTGACCGGTATCACCTTTGACGGCGCCAACCGGTCCATCGGTGACTTCACTGAAGGCCTTCTCCATTTTGTCGGTGTCCGCAATGTTGTCCTGGACAATTGTGAAATTGCCGGATCGTCAAAAACCGGGCTGGTTCTCGACCGATGTTCCGGCCGGGTGGAAAGCTGTCGGATTTCAGGTGCCGCAGAAGCCGGCTTGCGCTCTAACGAAGCAGACGGTCTTGCCATCACTGGCAACACCGTGACCGACTGCGCCAATGGCGGCATCTGGATTCATCGTTGGCGCGAAGGTGAAGACGGTACGATTGTCTCCGGCAATCGTGTTGAACGCATCAGCGCCCGTTACGGTGGCACGGGTCAGTTCGGCAATGGCATCAACGTCTTCCGCGCACATGGCGTGATGATCTCAAATAACCGTATCGCCGATTGTGCCTTTTCCGCGATCCGCTCGAACACCGGGTCGAATGTGCAAATCATCGGGAATTCCTGTCTGCGGTCGGGCGAGACTGCAATCTATTCCGAATTCGGTTTCCAAGGTGCGGTGATCTCCAACAACATCGTCGATGGCGGCACGACCGGAATTTCCATTGCAAATTTCATGGATGGTGGCCGGATGGCCGTTTGTTCGGGCAATCTTGTCCGCAACATCTCCGAAGAAGGCCCCTACCCGCCGGAAGTTGCCGGGTTCGGGATCGGAATTGTCGCTGAAGCCGACACCACATTGACCGGCAATGTCATCGAAGGCGCTCCCAAATTCGGCATCATGCTCGGCTGGGGCCCCTACATGCGCAACATCTCGGCCTCACAAAACGTGGTACGGGACTGCGGAACCGGTATCGCCGTCACCGTTGTCGACGGTGCAGGCCCAGCTGTCATAACCGGAAATATCGTTCAGGGCTCGAAATCCGGTTCAATCAATGGCTTTCGCTGGCTGGAAAAGGCAACCGGCGAACTCAATAACGCATCCGACTACGCAAACCTGACCGTCAGCGACAATCAGGTCGCGGCTTGACACGCCAGAGGACGAGAAAGGCAGATTGAACTAATCCGCCTCTTCAATTCCCGTTCCCACTCCGGTCAGGTCTTTCAGTTTTCCGCAAGCCTCACGTACATATTTAACAAAGGCTTGCATAGTGGCGGGCTCGGCCTGGTTCTCCGAATAAGCAATTACATAGCGGAACATCACCTGAGGTTCGAAGCGTCGCACAACAACGCCGTTCTTGAGCCAAGCCGCCGCTGCAAAAGGTTCAATCAACCCAATGGCCAAATTTGCGGCTATCAGGCTGTAGCCCGTGTGGGAATTTTGAACACCAATGTGACGTTGATACTTAATACCGGCCTTATCGAGCGTATTTCGGGTGAGATTCCAATTCACAAGCCCCGAAGGCATGATGTCGATGACTTCTTCACCTTCGAAATCTGCCGGCCTCAGAATTTCTTTTTTCGCCAACCGGTGAGTTTCATGAACCGCACAAACGTGTGGCGCTTCCATCAAAGGTTCCTGCACAATTCCAGGAACCTCCGGAAAAGCGAGCGTCAATCCCAACTGAGTCAGGTGCGTTTGAAGACGCGAAACGATCTCGGAGGACGAGCTGCTTTCTAGCCGCAGTGCCACATTCGGATAGTCGGCTCTGAATTTCCTGACCGCGTGTGGAAAAACAAAGGTCGACAAGGCAGGCATGGCACAGATTTTAAGGTCAGAAGGTTTTTGTGTCCGGATTTGCTCGGCAACGTGGTCAAGTTCATCGAGCCCGATGTAGAAACGTTCCACTCCCTGATAAAACCGCACGGCTTCCGGCGTTGGTACTAGCCTTCCCTTTTTTCGCTCGAAGAGCTTGAATTTTAAGCTGTATTCGAGATCAGAAATGAGGCGGCTCACGGCAGGTTGAGAGATGGACATCAAGTCTCCCGCCCCGACCGTCGTGCCGGTAATCATTACAAAACGAAAGGCTTCAATCTGTCGATAGCGAACATTCATGGCGGCTTCATACTATAATATTGACACATACAATAATGTCATAAAATGATTTGATGATATATACTTCTCTTGCAATCCTTCATGAAATTTCTTGGAGGGTTGTAAGAATGGGAAAGAAGCCAACTGTCGTCGTCGCCGGATATGGCACCTGGGCAAAGGCGGAAAAAAACCCGGCTGCACAAATTTCTGCGCAGTTGAAAAGTCAAAGCAACAAATTCTGCGATCTGATCTGTCTCGAAATACCGGTTGAGAGCCGCTCGTTGAGCACCCTGCTTGAAGCCTCTCTAATGAAATACCGACCAGACGCATGGGTCGGCTTGGGTGTCTCCACCAATAGTGGCGTTATCCGACCGGAAATGGTCGGTATCAATTGGCGGCACTTCAACGTGCCAGACATCAGTGGCTCTTTGCTTGAGCTGATACCGGTCGTTGAAAGTGGACCAGTTGCCTACCAGTCAGATCTACCGAATGCCAACATGGTCGAGCGCCTGAAGTCGGCAGGCATTCCGTCCGTCATATCGTTTCACGCAGGAACTCATCTGTGCAACCAGATGCTCTACACGGTACGCCATCTCGTAGAAACTCACAGATTACACACCCGCTCCGGCTTCATCCACGTACCGCAGACACCCCAAAACGTAACGTCCGTAGATGATCCTGAGGCCATGGGCAGCTCGATGAGCCTTTCGCTCATGACCCAAGCCATTTCGCTCTGCATTGAAGAAATCGTCGCGGACCTGACACCACCGGTAACACAGGCAGCTTGAGGAGCAGGTCATGTCAATCCAGCAGGCTACACACTCCCGTCCCCTCACTTCCGACAAGCACAGGAAACCGACGACAACGGATTTGGAAAAACCACTTCTGAGCGTCCGCAACCTCAGCGTCGAATTTGGAAGCGGTGACTACAGATTTCGTGCGGTCGACAACCTGAGTTTCAGCCTGGCGAAAAACAGGACCCTCGCCATTGTCGGAGAGTCAGGTTCGGGTAAATCAATTTCCTCCCTGGCTCTGCTTGGACTGGTGAAATACATCGGCGGACATATCGCAGGAGGAGAAATCCGGCTCGACAGCACGGTGCTCGGACGAGAAGTCGATCTGACAAAGCTGGACGAACCGTCTCTCAGAGCCATTCGTGGTGATGAGGTCGCCATGATCTTCCAGGAACCCATGACCTCGCTCAACCCGGTATTTACAATCGGGTCTCAGATCATCGAAACGTTGGTCCTGCATCACGGTCTTTCTTACAGGGCGGCACGAAGCAAGGCCAAGGAAGCTCTGGATCTAGTCCGGCTCCCAAACGCTTCAAGACTGCTGGACGACTTTCCCCATCAACTATCGGGCGGCATGCGCCAACGCGCCATGATCGCAATGGCGCTCGCTTGTCGCCCAAAAGTGCTCATTGCTGACGAACCGACCACCGCATTGGACGTGACAATCCAGGCACAGATACTGCAGATAATCCGGGACCTGCAGGCCGAACTTGGTACCTCTGTCATTTTCATCAGCCACGACATGGGCGTTGTTTCCGAAATGGCTGATGACGTGTTGGTCATGCGCGCCAGCAAGAAAGTCGAAATGGGGCACGCAGAACAAGTACTTCTGACCCCTCGAGATACCTACACCCAGGCTCTTCTGGCTGCAGTTCCGAAAATTGGAAGCATGAGAGGAGAAGATGACCCCAAGCTGTTTGACATTCCGGGAGACGATGCAAAAGACCTGAAGTTGCACCACGAAGTTGATCGCAGCGAGCCGATCATCAAGGTGGACGCGTTGACAACCCGGTATGACATCAGAGGCGGCTTGCTCAATCGCGTAACGCATCGGGTTCACGCAGTTGAAAATGTCACGTTTAAGATATTTCCAGGAGAAACACTGGCTCTCGTAGGCGAGTCCGGAAGCGGAAAGTCCACTGTCGGAAAAACAATCCAGCAACTGGTCGACCCCGTCAGCGGCTCCGTCACCTTTCGAGGACAGGATATCTTCTCGCTGCCTCAGCAATCACGTCAGCAATTCCGCCAACAGATTCAGTATGTGTTTCAGGATCCTTATGGCTCTCTCAATCCACGGAAGCCAATCGGTGAAAGTATTATCGAACCCGTTCTCACTCATGGGTTGATTGAAGACAAACAAGCAATCAGTCAACGGGTTTCAGAACTTCTGACAAAGGTGGGTCTCAACCCGGATCACGCCACCCGTTTCCCGCACGAGTTTTCAGGCGGTCAAAGACAGCGCATCTGTATCGCCAGGGCACTGTCCTGCAATCCCAGCCTGGTCATCGCCGACGAAGCCGTCTCTGCCCTGGATGTTTCAGTACAGGCTCAGGTGGTTAACCTCCTGATGCGACTGCAGGCTGAGCAGGAACTGGCCTACCTCTTCATCACGCATGATATGGCGGTTGTAGAACGCATCAGTCACCGCGTTGCGGTCATGTATCTCGGGCAACTCGTGGAAATCGGAACACGCCGACAGATCTTCGAGAACCCTCAGCATCCATACACAAAACGGCTTTTGTCAGCCGTGCCTGTCGTCTCTCCAGGACAAAAACCCGACAGAACGCTTCTGGAAGGAGAAATCCCGAGCGCGACCCGCAAGGTCGGAGACGAACCGGAGCTTTACCAACTGCACGAAATCGACCCCGGACACTTCGTTGCCGAAGCGGGAAACGCTTTCGCGTAACTCGATAGACGTAAATTTCACAACGCCGAAAAACAACAAAAAAAATCAATAAATTAGAGACTTCGGCTGCATCCAGAAGAGAGAGGAACAATGAAAATCAACCTATCAGTGAGGCTTTTCAAAGCGACACGCCGTCAACTACTCGCCTGTACAGCACTTGTTGCTGCCGGACTGGCAGTGCCAGCGATTTTGGGACCCGGT
>NZ_JAILWL010000332.1 GCF_025698965.1 Roseibium sp. | reverse complement strand
GAAACGATGCCGTTGCAAGCCCAAGGTGGACTGCCGCAGCATGTAAAGCATTTCAACTCCGCCGGAATGCACCGTTGCAACGCCGGCCAGGAGGGCAGGGCGCAGACGCAGTGGCAACATAGGATTCTGCGGTGTAGGGAAGCTGGTACAGGTTTCCGCAAGAACCTCATCGAGTTCCGGGATAATTTTTACCAGTACCCTGACCCGCCACAGTTCTTCCTCGACTGGCAACGCCAACGCTCTTCTTCGCATGAGTAGTAAATGCACAATCCCAGCCGGCGACGCTCAGGTCCTGATGCCAAGTTTGGTTTCTTCATCGAGCAGCTTTTCGCCATGAAGAGCAGCGCGGAAGTATTGCAGGAAAGGGGAGGAGCATTCGCGACCATCCGAATCCCGGAGCTGGTTTTCACATATGAGGCACGTAATGCGCCATCCCTGTAGTTGGTTTTGCAGGATGGACACTGGTTCCTGACCCGCACATCTGTTCACGCAAACTTGTGCCGGTCGTGCGGCGATGAGCCGACGCGATGATTGTGCGACATCCTAAGCATTGAATTCATCAAATATGAAGAACTATAGATGTCGGCTGGGGCGAGAGCGATTTCTAAGAAGATGCTGCAAACATCAAATGGTTTGTAGGTATTGCCAACTTACTTTGATCAGATAGTAGGGCGTTCGATTTGAGAGAACTCAAGCCTTCATTTCTGCAGTGTAGTCAGCCCTCTGGCTGAACGCGTCTGATCCTGTTTGGAGGTATGACGGAGCCGAAAGTTTATACTGGCACGGTCGGAAGACTGGCCGACAACTTCGTGACTCGGCGATTGAGTGTCACATGCTCGATTGTCACGCCACGCCTAAATAGGCATTCCTCAAGATCTCTATATGATACGCCATAGCGGACGTAGAAGAAGACTTCGAACAGAGTCACTTCTTTGAGAAAATGAGAGTCTTTTAAGGAAATGGCCATCGACGTCTCCAGAACACCGGAAAAATATCGACGCCCCATACCTCTAAATCGATTCATGAAAATGTTTGCGACAGTTCCCATACATTGACGCACACGCGGAAAAACAGATTCTGAAGTAACTAAATAGACATATCTACAATACAATTACTCTACGGAAGATTTACGGAGCTTATATTGGTTATGTACTCTCCTCCAGAACCTGTATTCGGTAAAACATTTACCAAGACGCAACCACTATTGTAATCAATGACATAATCCGGCGAGCCCGCCGCAACAATTCCAACTAGTTCGTTGGTATTAGAATCGAAAACGCCTGCTCCAGAGTCACCTCCGAAGGTATCAAGATTGGCAATGAAGTAGTCGCTGCCGACAACCGCACTTACATTTGCCCCTGAAGCATATTTCAGAGGAATTCCGCTCGGGTAACCACCGACGTAGACCGCTTGACCAATAGTTATTCCTCCTTTGTGGAAATTTGTGATTGGAACCGCAATTTCTGGAGCTATTGGTTGGTCGAGTTTCACGAGAGCCCAATCTCGCCAGCCCTCTCGCTCATGTGCAACAACTTGTTTTCCGAATCGAACATTCGTGCGTGGAATAGACTTGACGCCCAGATTGGCAACTTTTGTAGTGCGGTATCCAAATACAAATGCGGTTTCATTCAAGGTAGGAATACGTAAATCGTCCTGAATAACATCTCTCAGACAATGCGCCGCAGTGAGAACAAGGTCACTCCCGACCAGAACACCTGAACAGAAACCGACCGAGATTTCGTTTCTGAACTTTTGATCTGCACACAGGTTTTTCTTTTTGCCAAGCGTTTGTCCGAGGATTGAATAGCTTCCCGAACCATTGCTGCTTAAGGAGCTCGCGTTCATCAATACAACCGTAGAATTTAGTGTTAACTTGATCTTTTCGTCAATAATTTCGTGCCATTCAGTTCTATCGTCTGGCCCATAAACGTATTTTGCAAAATCTGGTTTCTTCTGAATTTCACGAATCAGATCTGCTTCCAAATTAAAGTTTACGGCTTTGCTTTTCTCAAAAAGAAAATATGGTTCAGGATCAGCTGTATAATGATCTATAATTCGATCTGAATACCTCCTGCGAATTTTTGAATTATTTTTCAAGTTTTCGTCAATGACTTTCGGTATCTCCAACCGATTTTCGGTTTGAGCTGATTGCCCACGAGACGCCATTAATTCGTCTAAGATGTTACGGACTTGATCTGCAGAGTATCCAGAGTCTTGCTCAAATATTGTTTGTGCAGTTGCTGGAAAACTTAACCAAAAAAATAGTATCAGAACTAATTTATACAATGTCGGCATAAATACGCTCCAATTAGCTTTCAGTTGTTTCGGCAGTTTCGTGCTTTGCGGTGTAAGCCGCATATGTAAACGTCATTTTGATCTGCCCAACGCCTTGCCCAACGAACGAATACTTTTGTGCCAACCGCTGAGAATGCAGAGAGCCTGCTCGGGCTGTTACCCAATGAGCTGACACCGACTATTACCCGTTTGGTTTTGTCACGGTTGCTGTACATAAACGCGCTGCCGCCACTGTCGCCAGAACACAATCCGTTAGGCCCACGGGTCTGGATATAGAGGTTTGTTGTCGGAACCGATACGATCCGTGCGATCCCCGAAGTAAGCAAACCATCAGGCGTTCCGCCAATTTCAGTACATCCAAATCCAAGGGCCGTGACTTTTCGAAATTTTCTTACCAAAGTTAGATAGCGAAATATTTCCTCGAATCGTATGCTTGGATATGAGGATAAAATGCTCGTTTCAGTTAAACAAAGAGCGAAATCGGCAGATGATGGAAACATTCGTGAGATTAATCGATCACAAGTAATGTCTAATGCATCAAAGTTGTGGGCGTTTGGACCGACATAAAGTTGTCCCTTTTGGTCGTCGTCAACGCAATGCCCAGCTGTCAAGATCACTCTTGATCCGATTAAATTGGCCGTGCATCGTTGTGATCCATTTCTCACCGCATAGGTTGCTGGCCAGTCATTTGGATCGGCTGGCCTTCCACCAAGGACTTTGATGACAGCGCCTGGTTCGATTGACGGATTATATATCGATAGCGCTCGATCCGCATATGATAAGCTCGTCATCAAACAGTAAGCGCCAATGCACAACGTGAAAAAGGTAGAGACATTAATGTTCCTCACCACAACATTTCCCCTTTTACTGAGGAGGCGCAGCCGTCGGAGGGGTGTTCCAGTTGAGGCAGTTCTGTTTGCCCACCAAATCAAGTAACGACTTTGCAATGGGTGCCAATTCTTTCAGATTTGTTCCCTCAATCGTTATTTTGAAGCAATTAGGATGTTCTTGCTGGTGGATCCAGATGGCTCTTTGTTCTTTCAATTCGCACTGTAGTGCTTGAGACAACATGGTAAGTCCAGTGTTGTTGTTGTTGCTTAGGTCGGAAGTAACCGCCTCAGTTAATATTGTGCAACCACATATTAGAGCTCCAGGAGAGAAACTTCTATCGTCATATACACACTCTTCAGCTGAAACAGGTGAAGCAGAATAGCCATAAGCAGTAAGAAAAACACACAGAGAAAACAAACTTGAAACGTTCTTTCGCTTATTCATTGCACTAAGCCTTTTTTCAGTCACAATTCTTTTCGGGTACAACCGTCCTGATCGAGAAAACGCCCCGAACTATTGCGTTAACAATTTGGATCATTTGGAACACATGCAATAGATACTGCTTGTGCCTGCTTTTCCAGTAGTTCTTGTTGAGCGACGATCAGATCTTTTTGCGCTTGAATTTGTTGTGTTTGAGCGGAAATAAGACCTTGATCCTTGTTGATCTGCGTCACTTTGAAATCCAGTATTGCTGAAGGAAGCGCAATAATTGCTCTGAGAACATCTAGTGGAATGTTTATGAACCCTAGCGCCTCACTTGGTGAGTTGACGTCTGATTTGACCAAAATACCGTTTGAAAACGCGAATTCAGAAGCCTTATCGACAAACATACCGCGGCGAATCCGAATGCTAGCGGTCAAATGAGGGTCTGGGACAATAACCAATTGCGAAGCTATGGCTCCAATCCCACTTTTGGAGTGCCTCTTTTTCAGTTCTAGAATATAGGGGGCGGCGATCCGGTAGCAGAGTTCTTTTTCGCAGTTTTGGGAGGGAGTTTTCTTGGAAAGGTGCTCTTGCGATTGTGGGCGTAGCTTACCGAGAGCTTTGGCGTCGATAAATAGTTTGGTTTCGCCAAGTTTTCTCAATTCACTGTTGAAACTATTTATGTCACTTTGATCAGTGATATCGACAACTGATTTAAACTTGTAAAGTGGGTCACCGGATTTTGGTTTCGGAGTGGTTTCGTCGATGACAAAGGAAACTGCCGAAAGCTTGGCAACACTCTGAACTAGGTCCAGCACCTTGCCAACAAAATCCCGTGTTTTGTCTTTTGTTGTCACAGAGACGGATTTTAGAAGGCCCTTTTCAGTCTCGACCACAACGCGATCTTCGAATAGAATGTTTTTGATATGATTTAGAGAGTAAGTGTAACTTAAATCTGGTACGTAGATTAATTGTCCGACTACAATTTTCTCATCTATTTCATTGCCAGTTTTCGTCCTGCTAACCTCAATTTCTGCATACGCTTTGGGGAGCGAATAAACGTGCCCACTAAGATTGTGTTCGCCTGAATACACATAACTCCCTTGAATGACGCTGCCGCATGCTGTGAGTAGCAAGGAAACAACGACAAGAGAGATAAACGAAAACGGTGCGTCGATCATATTGGATAGCCCACAATCAATAAAATGCTAAGAATCAGACGCAGCACTATTAGAAATACGTTGCACTAACAGCGGTGCAATTTCAAGCTGATGCCTACAAAGAGTTGTGCTTCTGGTAGGGTAAATGATTTTGATCAGTATCTTTCTTTCCGGGCTTGTCACGTTAACAAGCAGTCAGGATTTGGCGAGATAGATCGACAGGTATGAAGACCGCCTCTATCAGCTACAATCGCCATCGATCAACCTTGGATCATCATATCCATCTGAATGCGGAAATGGACGAATAGGCTTTGCTCAACTCAGGTTGGTATAAGCTTAAACTGACCTTGAAGACTTCGCCAGCAACTGATCTGTTGGAAGAATGCAGTAGTAAGCTGATAAATCTGCGGGTCTCAGGCTGGTCACTGCTCCATGATACACGTTAGTGCAAGGATACTTTTCAATGACACATCTGAGTCGTCGGTCATGTGCGCCCTGTATGATGAATTCTTCAAGGTCACTTGTCTCAACCTGATCGTCTGAACGAGGCGCCGCAATGGACCACAATCCGATGGATGGGTTGCTCTTCACCGTCATCATGCTAATAGCAGTGCTCACACTGAGCTACTGTGGGCCCGCTACGGCTGTTTCTGAGCAAGACGCAGCCCGCGTCCAAGCTGAACAGTGTGACCGCAAATGACGCGTTTTTTGGTCCAACTAGCCGAACGTACATAATTGGACTGTCATTTTTCAGCCAAAGACAGCATATGTATAGCATTGCCTTTGACTAAGTGAAAATTCTGAGACCGATTTTCGCAAAAGAATTTGATGCCGGAAAACGTGCTTACCGTGCTTTCAACGATCCGGACAGCCGAAGATATGACAATGACGTTTTCGAAAGAAGCGGTTGTCGACCTTTGGTGAAGGCGATGGTCTGGCCAAATAGCCAGATTTGGTCTGCGTGAGGCTCTTTACGCTCCTTTGCAATCGCCGTGTGAGACTTGAGGAAACACCGGGCGCGTCCAGGTCTCTGTCAGTATTCCACAGGAGACGGAATCCGGTATGAGGACCATCGGCAAAAGGTGAGGTCTCGCAAATGCTTACCACCGACCTAAGCAAGTAGGTTTTGAACGTTGTTAAGGCAACCTGCCAGTTTGTGCTTCGATATCGCCAGCGCCCACAATCTGACTGTGATTTCCTCGCCAGCCACGAGGCGTAATACCAATTTTCGAGTCTTATGGTTGTTGCGAGTTTTGAAAAACTCGACATCCAACCAACACGGCGTACCCGGCCACCGTTGTGACCAGACCTCGTTCTGAAGTTGAAACCGTCACATGCACCGTTCCCGCCTTTCTTAAGCTGTGTCCCTGGTGTCCAAGGTAGGTGATGCTTTTACAGAAGTTCACCAGTTTATATTGCACAAGATAAGCACCTGTCGGCCCATTGGCATTTCCAGTTACTGGATCCTCTTCAATACCGATGGCAGGTGCAAACATTCGACCGTAGGTTTCTGGGATTTCTGAGGTCCCACTGAGCACAAATAGAAAAAATCCATTGCAGTCAATTGATTTGCTGAGAGCAATTAAGTCATTTGAATTCGGTTTCAGTGAATTCAGTAACTCTCTACATTTGAGAGGAACTATGACCTTTGAGTGTCCGGTTGAAACAATTTGAATGGGCAGATCGGCAACAAAATCAGAAACACTAATATTAAGTGCCGCTGCTAATTGAAGGCGTTCGGCTTTGTCGAGAATTGTTCCAAATTCAACGTCTCCCTGCGTCATTGACACAAGTAGGTCTGTCCCTTCAGTTCGAACTGAAATCGGAATAATCCCGGCTCCAGTTTTAACCCGAATTGGGTAGTGATCAGCACCCCATCTTTGGGCTCGAAGAAAGTGTGTGGCGATCGTTGCGTGGCCACAAATTGGGACTTCGGCATTTGGCGTAAAATACCGGACGTGCAGATCATGATCTTTGCCGGTGGGTGGAAGGACAAACGCAGTCTCTGAATATCCGGCAAACGCTGCAATTTCCTGCATCTCAGACGTGGTCAGGCTTTCCGCCTCCAGGACGACACCAGCCCGATTTCCGGTACTTGTCTTCTTTGTAAATGCATCGACTACGTGGATGGTTGTCATTGGAAAAATGATACTCGGAAAGATGGTTCAATCAAGATACGCAGGAAACAAGCGGATCATATGGGAGCAAAAGTGTAGAGCGCATTAATTTGCAAGTTGGGTTTGCCGGACACGGCCACGAATGGCTTGCGAAGCACCGCGATGAAATAGCACTTCATTGGCAGATTTATGTGAGTTTTGATTTTTGAAAATTCTCCTGAGAAGTTTTCAGTGATTCATAGGAAGCCGCCTTTGGAGGTGCCGGTTTTGGATGAGAATTGGCGAGTTGATCTTGAGCGCTGGCTTGTTCCGTTTTTGTCGGCACTTGGTCACAAGACGCGTGCCCGGATGTGCCCGGTTTACATTGAGGGCTTGATTGGTCCGGGAGACCGCAAGGGTCTTGTCAGGTTGTTTGAAAGAAAGACTACCTGAAGCTGTTGTTACGTCTGTTCAGGCAGCATTGACGGCTTTCCACTCGGCCATGGCCTGACGTCGATGAATTCGAATTTGTGCGGCAGAGTGGTTGATCTGGGAAGGGACGAAGAGATTTCGCACTGCTGAAAACATTGACACAAACTGCTGTAGTGAGCCTATCGACCGGACCCCCTGCCGGGTGCGTTCC
>NZ_JAILWL010000331.1 GCF_025698965.1 Roseibium sp. | reverse complement strand
TACATGAGAGATTTTGAATTTCTTCACCTTCCTTCATCGAAATCGAATTGACCACGCCCTTGCCCTGAATGCATTTCAGACCGGCCTCGATCACGCTCCATTTAGAACTGTCGATCATGACAGGCACTTTGGCGATATCCGGCTCAGCAGCCACAAGATTGAGGAATGTGACCATCGCCTCTTCGGAATCAAGAAGGCCTTCGTCCATATTGACGTCAATGATCTGGGCACCGTTTTCAACCTGCTGCCGGGCAATATCCAGCGCTGTTGAATAATCACCTTCCTTGATCAGCTTTCGAAAGCGGGCAGACCCGGTGACGTTGGTGCGTTCTCCAACATTGACGAAGTTGGTCTCGTCGGTAACCACAAACGGCTCCAGACCGGACAGGCGCATATGCCGTTCGATCTCTGGAATTTCGCGGGGTTTCTTATCTGCGACAGCTTCCGCGATTGCCCTGATGTGGGCTGGCGTCGTGCCGCAGCAGCCACCAACCACATTCACAAGACCCGCAGAGGCAAATTCCTCGATGAGACCGGCCATGTGTTCCGGGCTCTCGTCATACTCGCCAAACTCATTCGGCAACCCAGCATTGGGATAGGCGCACACAAGCGTATCGGCTACCCGGCCCAACTCATCCACATGAGCGCGCATTTCCTTGGCGCCAAGTGCGCAGTTCAGACCGATGGTCAGTGGATCGGTGTGCCGGACGGAATTCCAGAATGCTTCCGGTGTCTGGCCAGACAGCGTACGTCCTGAAAGGTCGGTGATCGTTCCGGAGATCATGACAGGCAGGATCTTGCCGTTCTCTTCAAACACCTCCTCGATTGCAAACAGCGCCGCCTTGGCGTTCAGCGTATCGAAGATGGTCTCCACCAGCAAAAGGTCCGCACCACCTGCGATCAAACCGCGTACAGCCTCCGCATAGGCAATCCGCAGATCGTCGAAAGATACGGCCCGGTATCCCGGATTGTTGACGTCCGGCGAAATGGACGCGGTGCGGTTGGTCGGTCCAAGAGCGCCGGCAACGAAACGTGGGCGCGACGGGTCCTTGGCCATAACCAGATCACACGCCTCGCGCGCCAGTTTCGCACTTTCGAAGTTCAGTTCATAAGCCAGCTCTTCCATGCCGTAATCGGCTTGTGCGATTGTGGTGGAAGAAAACGTATTGGTTTCAAGAATATCCGCCCCGGCTTCCAGATAGTCGACGTGAATTTTCCGGATTGCATCGGGCTGAGTGAGGCTGAGCAGATCGTTGTTGCCCTTGATGTCGCTCGGCCAGTCGGCGAACCGTTCACCGCGATAGGCCGCTTCGTCCAGTTTCAGCAGCTGGATCTCGGTCCCCATCGCACCGTCAAGCACGAGAATACGGGTCTTGGCGAGGTCACGAAGGCGCTCGAAGGCGTCGGACTTGATCACGGGTATTTCCTTCCAGATGATCTGGTTCTGGTTTTAAACGTCTGCCGGCTCATTTGCCTGAACCGTCAAAAAGCTGACTTGCTTGCCGGACGGCCTTTTCAGCCGTTCCGGTCATCTCCAAAGCCTTGCCTGCGGCTGTGTATTTCTTTCTCCTGACCGGAAAAAGCTCATTCGTGCAGATACATACCCTGCTGTCCTTTTCAGGCGGCGGCTTTTTCCTGTTCACGCTGCCCCATGCCGAGCATGTGACAGATAGCGAACGTCAGATCGGCACGGTTCATTGTGTAAAAATGGAAATCGTTGAGGCCGCGATCGACAAGATCCATGACTTGCTCGCAGGCAATCGAGACGCCGACCAGTTTGCGGGTTTCCGGGTCATTGGCAAGGCCCGCAAAACGACGCGTTACCCATTGGGGGATCGAGGTTCCGCATTTTGCGGAAAACACCATGGTCTGTTCAAAGTTCTGGATCGGCAGGATGCCTGGAATCACCGGGATGTTGATCCCGGCCGCAGCAACCCGGTCCAGATAGGCGTCAAACAGGTCGTTATCGAAAAAGTATTGCGTGATGATCCGATCGGCGCCGGCATCCACCTTGCGCTTCAGATTGTCGATTTCACTCTGCCAGTTACCGCTCTCCGGATGCTTTTCCGGATAGCCGGATACGGAGACGTCAAAATTGGCGATCTTCTTGATACCCTCGACCAGATCTGATGCATAGGCGTAGCCGTCATCCTGAGGATTGTATCGGGTTCCGATACCTTCCAGAGGATCGCCACGCAGGGCAACCAGGCTGCGCACGCCAAGTTTCCAGTAATCCTTCACGATCGCATCGACTTCTTCACGTGACGCACCAACGCAAGTCAGATGAGCAGCAGGAGCCAGATCGGTTTCAGTCAAGATGCGCTCAACCGTCTTGTGGGTCCGCTCGCGCGTCGATCCACCGGCACCGTAAGTCACTGATACGAAGGACGGATCCAGCGGCGCAAGACGTTGCACCGTCGACCAGAGCGTTTCCGCCATCTTGTCGGATTTTGGCGGGAAAAACTCGAATGAGGCCGTGATCGGTGATGGCGCGGACTGATGCGACCGGCGCGTGGAAACTTCTGTCATGTCAAGCGACCTCTCGGGACGTGTCTCGTGCTGGCAAATCGGTGACAATGCGTCGGTCCCGAGCCAGCCAAAGCGTAACGGTTAGATTGGAGTTGGTGTCATCACCCGGAACCAGGTCAGTGACCTGTTCCAGATCGAGATCAAGTGCCTCCAGCCAGCGCTCCATCTGGTCATGGGCGAAACCAAGCCGGCGATGCGCATGCTTGTCGCGCAGGAATTCCAGCTCATGGGGGGCAAAATCGATAATCATCAGACGCCCGCCGGGACGCAGCGCTCGGGCCGCTTCGGCGAGCGAGTGCAGGACCTGATGGATCGTGACCACATCGAACGAGCGTGGTGGCACGTTCAGCGCATAGACATCGCCATGACGCACCTGGGTATTGGTCAACCCAGCCTTGGCCAGGTTCGCTCGAGCGACCGCAAGCATATCGTGCGACGCATCAATACCGAGCGCATTTGTATATTGATCGGCAAAGACTTCTAAAAGTCGGCCGGTGCCGGTGCCAAGATCAAGGAAAGAATGGAACGGCTTGTCGCCCAATGCCACCCGCATTGCGTTTTCAACGTCCTCTTCCGCAACATGCAGCGAACGTTCCCTGTCCCAGGTGAGCGCCCGTGCAGCAAAATAGGCAGCCGCCTCTTCCGCCTTTGCTTTCCGAATTGCCTGAAACCGTTCCTGGTCTGCTGCCAGTACCGGGTCTTCCCTGGAAATTCGTGAAACAAGCCCTCGCGCCAGCTGGCCTTCCGGCCCTTCAGCCAGACGATAATACACCCAGCTCCCTTCCGGAAAGCGCTGGATCAGGTCGGCCTCGGCAAGAAGCTTCAGGTGGCGGGAGATACGCGGCTGACTTTGTCCAAGAATTGCGGTCGCGTCCTTGACCGTAAGCTCACTTTCAGCAAGCAAAGCGACGAGACGCAACCGCGTCGCCTCGCCTACGGCCCTCAGGGCGGCAAGAGTGTCATCTACGGACAAGGTCTTTTCTTCAGTCATGCGCTTCGCCATCGATGTCGATATAAAGATATCTTTATATCAATCTACGGTCGGATGCAAGCACTTGAAACAATACCGACATGAATTTGTCCATTTCCGCCTCCAATGGCGAAAAACTGCTATATCGCTGCTGTTTTCAAATTCCCTTCGCTCAAAAACCGCTTCGACCACCACTGCTATGTGCTAGTCGGAGCGATTGCGCGCGCGCCGCACTTACTACCTGTTTTTAAAAAACGACCAGCCGGTCGTTGGCATCGCGGCTTCTATCAGCCGCTTTTTCGATGACACTCTCATGAATTCGGCGCGTACTGTCGTGATCACCGTGAAGAAAGCTCAAAGGTCTTTGTCTCCACTGCCCGGCGAAACCTGCCAGAACAGTTGCCAGAACAGTTGCCAAACGGTGGCCGGCTCTTCGGGTCTCCCCGGCAACTTCAGAACACAGAACACTTATCTGCCTTGAAATGCCGATTTCTGATCAAGATGTTGCCGGAGATCATCTGCGAACCGGATTGTTTCAGACAATGTGGCGGCACCGAAACCGTATTTGTCTCGTCTGAAAACCAAGATCGTCACGCTATCGAGGACGTGTTCTCAAGTTCAAGCATATGATCGAATTTCCCGGCCTGAACACACGCCGGGAGTTCGCTTAACGCAGTGAGGTCCGTTCCAGTCAGTTCCTTTGCATAAAGCCTGTCGATATCGCTTGTGTCTACCGTCTGACCGTGAACAACCGATTCCAGCTTGGTCTTGAACGCATCGAGACCTCCCATTGAAGAAAAATGCCAACCTGCATTCGGGATGATTTTCACCGGACGGCCGATGCCCGATAGGTTGTTGTTCCTGATCATGAGCAAAGGTTGCGCAACAAATGCCGGAATGTAGCTCTTTTTCGTCATGCGCGCTTTGGTGCGCCGCAATTTCTGCGGTGTCGTGAAATATTTCTTTTCAATCATCCGTGAGCCTAGAAGCCAGGACTTACCGGGTACAATTCGGTTCAGATGATGCTTGTGAAGACTCTGTTCGAAAACCAGCAACCGGCCTTTGTATAGTTCTTTTTGCAGAACATTCTCCAGGACTGCAGATCGGACGATTTCATCGACGTCGGACAGCAGGATCAGATCGTCTTCACCGCAGGTCTCCAATGCGCGGGCAATGCAATTGCGTTGGTAGTTTTCCCTCTCCCAGTCTGCTCTCCGCCGGTTTTTGTAAACGCCCAGCGCAGGTGGCAGTTCATCCGGAAATTCTATCTGCAGATCAATAATCTTGTCTGCCCATTCAGAGAAACGACTGCGGTTTTCAGCAAAGTAAAACGGCTTGGCGCCTCCCCGTTGGGTCTTGTTGGCTTCAACCAGGACAAAGTGATCGACGTGATTGCCCATTTCACGCAGTCGGATTTCCAGGAGATCAAATTCGTTGTGAAAGACGAAACAATCGAACAGTTTCATTTTGCCGTTATCCTAGAGCGTGAGGCATCAAAGGCTCTTCCAAAGCCTGAACTTTGCCCGCATGGCTTTTTCCTGCAAAAACCGCTTCGATTTGAATGTTTGCGTGAGTTTCAGTCCTTGTGCCTGATAGGTTCCGGAAAGAAACACATCGTCAAACCGTTTCATGACGTCTGCCGGCCGATAGCACTCAACCGAGGTCCTGGCCAATTCGCCATCTTCCGGCGTCGGAGAAAAGTCACGCAACAGATGCAAGAGTTCTCCATGGGTTCGGTAAATCCAATCCCGCTTGGGGCTCATCGCAACATGGTTCTGGTCCATCCCCCCCGCCCAGCTGAACACAGGTTTTCCGAACATCAGAAATTCGGCAATCGCCAGTCCGAAGCTCTCACCAATCTTCTTGGCATTCAAACCGGCATCACAGCTGGAGATAAAACGCACTTTGTCTCCTTGCCTGACGATTGGAGGCAAAAACAAAGCGCGAGGGTGATCTATGAATTTCTCGGTGTTCACGAACAGAAAATGAAGATTTGACCGGACCGCCAACGCTTCAGCGACGGACTTGTGAGCAAACGGAATATTGAACTGGTCATAACCGCCATAACGCCCCACGACAAAGGCGTCCTTCGGGATACCCAACTCATCCCGAAGAGAACCCTCTGCTTCCGGCAAATCTACAATGTGCGGTACAGCCGGTGCCTGCCCACCGCTCATCCAATCGGCAAGCCAGTCTGAAACATAGGCATAAACATCGCCATGAGGTTCGAAATGCCGGAATACCGCGTGCACACCGGACCTTTCGGCGACCACGTCCAAGGGTCGTTTTCTGCCGTCCCGAATGTAGTAACAAAAATCAAGATGATACGGTTCGCTCACGGTGCGCGGATCCTGACCGGGCACCATCGGCACCATCCTTACCGACTTTCTGAATTTTTCAACGACTTCGGCATTGCTGTCTGCTTCGCTGAAAAAGACGATCGCCTCATGGCCGAGAATATTCTGAACGCCAAGAGCATAATCATAAAGCGCGACACTCATGCCACGTTCGTTGATTGCCCCTGCCTGAAAACCGATCCGCATTCAAATACCGCTGTTTTGGTTCGCGGGACCGATATCGGATTTCAGCGCTGCGGTCTATGAAATTGAAAGAAAAACAAAAAAGGGCGCGGTATTTCCCGCGCCCTTCTCCTGAACTCTAAAGTTGGTCAGCCGAACCGCCGCCGTTCTGGTCCATGTCTTCTTCGCCGATCAGCCCTGCTGCCGCGGCCTGAGCAGCTGCTTGAGCAATCGAAGGAGACACAACACCATTGTTGTTTTCTTCGTCTTGACCCGCGACCCGCACGGTGACCTGACGGTGCGCAAACTTGATGCCGTTTTTCTCGAACAGATCCCGCAAGCCTGCGTAAACAACTTTCCGCAACTCAAATTGCTTGCCGGGTTTCGTGGTGAATTTCACCCGCGCAATCATGGCCGAGTCTTCCATTGAAAGAATACCCTGTGACTTCAGCGGTGCCAGGAACATCGGACCGTAATACTCATCCTCCAGCAGCTCCTTGCCGAAGTTTTTGATGATCTTGCGCATCTTCTCAACGTCAGTGTCATAGGTGACACGGAAGCCAAGCTTCATGACAGCCCAATCGCGGGAGAAGTTTTCCACCTGCTGGATTTCTCCAAAGGGCACTGTCGTCAGCGCACCCCGGTGGTGACGCAACTGCATCGAGCGGATAGAGATCTTCTCGACAACACCCTTGGCGCTGCCGATATCGATATATTCACCTTTCCGGAAAGCATCGTCGATCAGGTAGAAGGCACCGGAAAAAATGTCGCGAATAAGCGTCTGAGCCCCAAAACCAATCGCCAGACCGACCACACCGGCACCGGCAAAGAGTGGCGCGATATTCACGCCCAGTTCGGACAGCACGACCATGGCGGCAATCACCACAATGGTGATCAGGAGGAAGTTTCGGAAAATCGGCAAAAGCGTCGCAATCCGGCTTTCCCCGGCCCCTCCGACTTCCACTTCTTCATCCTGTTCCGCAGGCGCTTCCTTGGCGATTTGCCGGTCAATGACGATTTTGACCGCTTCATAGGCCATGTAACCAAGGAACATGACCAGCAGAACTTCGACAAATGACCCGATCAGAGATCCACTTCCAGCCAGGGGCAGCCCCCACCATGCGGCAAGAAAATCCAGTGCGCCAAACAAAACCAGGATGGCAGCACCGCGATCGAACAGATCCCGGAACGGCGACCTTTGAGCCTCGAGATCGGCGGCTTCCGCACGCGCCTGTGCCATCGCGCTTTCCGGATCGTCATCGGTGCCTTCGCTTTCCTCCGCTCGTTGAATGTCTTCCGCAATTTTTGCCTGCGCATCGACAGTATCAAGTCGCGGCAGCAAAAGCCGGTCGATGATCAGGATCAAAAGTCCATAAGCGATGGACGCCATCAGCATGACCTGCAGCGGCGCACCGACCAGCCCTGTCGCATCGGGCA
>NZ_JAILWL010000330.1 GCF_025698965.1 Roseibium sp. | reverse complement strand
TTGGCAAATATTTTTTGCCAGCTCGCAACACACATTGCTTCCCAACTCCCGATGAATACAGGTATTCATCGGGTAATTTTCTGGCAAAATCGATCACGCGCGGCTGTAGAAACGGCATTCTAACCTCGACGGAACTTGCCATACTCAAACTATCGACACGCCTTAGGATGTAATAAGGAAACCTTGATTTAGAATCGTACCTCAAAACACTTTGCATACGACTGCGATTGGGTGCGGGTTCTATGGGTGGAGCGTAGTTGGTCTCGCAAAGGTTCTCGAGATAACCCTTCTTGAAATACGAGCCGTTTCTGAAAGGCGAGATGCCATAAATGGCGAAGAACTTTTCAAACCAGTTCTCGTCTGTGTCTGTTGCAGCCCGGATCAGGCGGTCATAGCCGCAGAACAGTTCGTCAGCGCCTTCTCCTGTAAACGCGACCTTGTATCCGGAATTGCCGATTTCCTTGAAAAGGCAATACGTACTTAGGCAATGTGGCGCATAATTCGGTTGATCGAGATGTCGGATGTATTCGGCCACATAATTCGGCAACTGCGCGACATCGACCTTTATGTGTTCAAGCTTCACATTATGGGCTTGCGCAACCATCCGCGCGTAGTGACTTTCATCGCCCGGCCAATGATGATCGTAGCTGATGTGAAAAGCGTCGAGTTTGTCCGTGTATTTTTTTACAATCGAGGTAATGTAGCTGGAATCTAGGCCTCCACTGAGAACCGAACAAATGTTGACGTCCACGTCCGCCATGCTTGCAATTTCTTGATGCAACAGAGCATCAAGCTGTTCAGATGTTTGGTCGAGCCCGTCTATTTGCAGGGGTGCGAATTCATGCTGATAAGTGCCCAGACGATGGCCACCGGAGGTCGCGCTGTAGCTCAGCGTTTCTCCTGAACCCAGGACATTCACCCCTTCATATACGGTGTCAGGTCCCCAAACCGCCTTGCGTGAAACATACTCGTAAACGAAACCATCTCTTATTGAGAACGGGTTTGGAGTGATTTCATTCAGAGCTTTCAGCGATGATGCAAAGTACAAACCCGTCTCATCGACACGATAAAACAGGGTCTTCATCGCCGACTGATCGGAAGCCAAAAAGGCGGATACGCACTTTCCCTCTGCATCCAATTCCAGAATGGCTATGGCAAACATACCTTCCAGGCGGGTCAGGAAGTCTTTCCCGAATTCCTGGTAGAGCGGCAGAATGATATTTCCGTCACAAAAATCTGAAAATGCGTAACCTTGGCAAACTAACAACTCTCTTAAAGCTCTATGATTATAGATTTCTCCGTTAAACACGCAGATCAGATTGTTAAGCTGAAACGGTTGTTTGCCACCATCGATTCCCTGAATCGCAAGTCGGTTAGCACCGATGCTCCAGTTTTTCCCATGTTTGACCCACTGTTGGTCCGGCCCACCGCTCAACATGCAGCGAGAAGCACGAAAGAGATTTTCCTCGTCGACCTCTTGGTCACTGACAACACCAAAGATCCTGCACATCCTGAGAAAATCCCCCAATAGTGGACCCTATTTCGCGATACCAATCGGGACCCTTGTGATCCCGACGCTACCCAGTCAGCGGACGCCGCTCGGACACGAAATCGCAGTTCGCCAGGCGAACCACCGGACTTCCGCGTCATGATTGGCGCAGACATTCCGCTTCAGGCATGAGTGAAATCGGTTCGTGCACTCAATTGCTTACCCAACGAAGGCTGGACAAATTGTTTGCTTACGAACTCGCGCGTGGGAAGTGGATGAGGCTGAAGATATTGAAGAAGCTAGGCACTTTTTTGAAAAACGAGGATCTTTCGTGAAATTGCTTATTATTGTTGAGTAGATTTCTACCCATTACGCGTCGCTGACAAAATCAGACTTCGCCAAGCCATGCTTCCGCATTTTGTCGTAGAGCGCCTTGCGCGACAGTCCAAGTGACTTGTGGGTCTCCTTCAACTTGCCGCCATTTGCGCTTATCGCTGCAGCTATAAGGGATTTCTCATATGCGGCCACTTGATCCGCCAATTTTTTTGGTGCGGCGTTCTCGGTTGATGCATGCAAGCCCAAGACGAAGCGCTCTGCCGCATTGCGCAGCTCTCTGATGTTTCCGGACCAGTCGTGCGCTGCAAGCTGAGACAATTGAGCGGGCGAAATCCAGGGAACTGGGAGAGTGTAGCGCTCAGCCACTTCACGAGCGAAAATCGTGAACAGGCCTGGCACATCTTCTCGGCGATCAGCCAAAGGCGGCAGGGCAAGGGAAACCACATTCAGTCGATAAAGAAGGTCAGCGCGAAATGCACCTTTGGCCACGGCGTCTTCCAGATAGGTCTTTGCCAGGGCAATGACACGGATGTCCAAGGGGATGGCGTCATTTGAACCAAGGCGCGTCACCTGCCTGTTGTGCAGCACATCGAGAAGCTTGGCTTGCAATTGAATGGACAGGCTGTCGATTTCATCGAGGCACAAGACACCCCCACGCGCATGTTCAAAACGCCCGACACGCGCGCTCATAGCACCCGGGAAAGCGCCTGCCTCGCTTCCAAACAACTCGTTTTCCATCAGAGCCTCAGGCAGGGCAGCGCAATTGACTAGAACAAAGGGCTTCTGTGCACGATTGCTGACGCGATGAATCGTTCGGGCGCAAACTTCCTTTCCCGTGCCGGTTGCGCCATGGATCAGAATATCGGCATTGACAGATGCAAACGCCGCGACCTGACGGCGCAAGTCGTGCATGATCTTGCTGCGCCCGGTTAGGCGCGCCTCGATTATCTTGGGCGAATTGAGTTTGGAGTGCAGCTCTTTATTCTCAAAGGCGAGTTTGCGCAACTCGGAGGCTCGGGCAACTGTTGCGATGAGACGGGCCGGTTCACACGGTTTCTCCAGCACGTCGTAAGCCCCCTGCTTCATGCATTTCACCGCCAGCTCAACGTCACCGGGGCCTGTCAGCAGGATCACCGGAATACCGGGATCGCGCTTGTGAACCTCCGCCAGAAATCCAATGGCGTCCATATCCGTCATCCGGATATCGGTGACAATGACGCCCTCGTATCCAGCATTTACCTTGGATAACGCGGCATTCGCATCAGAACAGCGGCTGGCTTCGACCTCTTCCAGACCATAGGTCTGCGCGGTCACTACGCGCAAATGCGCTTCATTTTTTACAAAGAGAACTTTCATGGCTCCGCCACCCCTTTGGATCTTGCTGCGTTCGCAGGCACGAGCGCCGCTATCAACAGAGCGTTTCCGCGGGGATGCTTGATCACCGTCACTTTTCGACCGGCCCGCCTGATGGTTCCAAGGAAACTGGACCAGGCAAGCCCCGTGCTGACGCCGGGTTCCCGTGATGTGAACAGGGTTTCGAACGATTTGACTGAAAGGCCTATTTGACAGACATGTTTCGGGAAACCTACCGCGTTGCCGAGGTCGTAATCCGATGCATCTTCCGCTTGACAGTTGACCCCAGAGTCGACCCGCAGTGTGGCATTGCTTTCAACTTGCAATCGGGTAAAGAAAGCAGGTTTTACCCTTGGAAAGGTGAGCCTGCTCAAGGCGAATGGCACAGCTGCCAAAGCGAGCAGAAAGAATGTCGCGCCAGACATTGCTGGACTTTTGGGCGCCTGATTTAGCATCCCGTTGCGAACCCCTCTTGTCTCGAGATCTGGACATGTCACGGCTTCTTGTTGCTGCGTATAACCTGGCAGACCGATGCCAGCGCGGCGCAGCAGTTTGCAAAATCGATCTTTGGCTGTGGCGGCCAAGTCGACGCCGTGCCCTCTTCCGGTTCGTGTCGCCAATGCCGGTTCTTCTTGCTTCGCAGCCACAAACATCAAACAAGAGCCCTGGAGGTGCTGCACCCCTCAACTCTGAAACTCAACTCCAATAGAGCCGCATGGGATTATCAACCAGCAGCTTGCGTTGCTTTTCTTCGCTGCCAGCGATTTTAGGTATCAAATCAACAAGTTGACCGTCATCAGGCATGTGGCTTTTCATGTTCGGATGCGGCCAGTCGGTGCCCCAGAGCACGCGGTCCGGATAAAGGTCCACGAGTCGTTCCATAAAGGGGACGACGTCAGAGTAGAGATCCTGGCTCCCACCCTGCCGAGTAAGCCGCTCTGGACAACTGACCTTGGCCCAGTATTTGTCGTTTGCCATCAGATCGACAAAGGTCCGAAAATCAGAATGACCGAGCCCCTTCTCAACGTCTGGTCGCGCCATGTGGTCGAAGACCACTGCAACAGGGAGGCTTTCGAGGAACACCATCGTGGAAGAAAAGTCTGATGCCTCCACATAGACGACGATGTGCCAACCCAAAGAGTGGATCTTCTCGACGATCCTCTCGTAGTAGGAAAATGACTTTGGCTCGACGAGGCGGCGTACAAAGTTGAAGCGCACTCCCCGAACGCCTGCTGTGTGCAACTTGACCAATTCCTCCGAGGCGACGTCGTCGCTCACGACCGCAATGCCACGTGCCATGCCTCCGGACGCCTGCAAGGCATCGATGAGCGCGCCGTTGTCGTGCCCGTGGCAAGAGGCCTGAACAATTACATTGCGTTCAAAGCCAAGATGATCGCGCAAGGCAAAGAGCTGATCCTTGCAAGCCGTACAAGGCGTGTACTTGCGCTCGGGCGCAAAAGGAAAGACCGCCTCAGGGCCAAAGACATGGCAGTGCGCGTCTACCGCACCGGGCGGCGGGGTCCACCGTGGCTTACTCGGAACTCGATTCCAGTGTTTCCAGTTGAGGTCCATGGGCATCAGGTAGCCTCCAGTACAAAGACGGTACCATCCATATGCTTACGCGCGCTGAGCGGGGTGGCAAACCTGTTGACAAAGTCGAATTGGGCCTATTGCTTGCCAAAGGACAGGAATCTTGAAGGGGCAGCCTTGTTTGCATCGACATGGGGTGCCCAACGTCAAACGATTTCAGCCAGATTCCTGCCCCCCACTTTCCTGAGAAAATGGGTATGGCAACACCTATGAATTGAATCTATGCAACTCGCTCTCTCCTTTTGACTTAAAACCGGTTTGATTGTCCGTTAAGGCTCATGTTCCGCTGCCTGGAAGTCTAGAGGTAGAGGGGCACCAGTCTTCTCGGTTTTCGCGCGCGCTAAGAACGGAAATCAGATTCAGGAGTATTCCCATCGAGACGCTGGTTGAATTCATTTGACGATCACTTCCGGCCCCATCGTACTGTTGGGCAGGAACGTCGAGATTGCCGGGATGTAAGTAATCATGATCAGGAAGACGAACAGAACGGCAAGGAACGGCAAGGATGCCTTGACGACGTTCATCATCGGCATGCGTGCGACACCCGACGTCACAAACAGATTGAGTCCGACAGGAGGTGTAATCATGCCAATCTCCATGTTGACAACCATGATGATACCGAGGTGAATCGGATCAATGCCGAGCTCGATGGCAATCGGAAATACCAGTGGTGCAACAATGACGAGCAGGCCTGAGGGCTCCATGAACTGACCGCCAATTAGCAAGATCAGGTTCACGATGATCAGGAATACAACCGGTCCAAAACCCGCGCCCAACAGCACTTCGGTAATTTTTTGGGGTATTTGTTCGTCTGTCAGCACATGCTTCAGGATGAGAGCATTCGCAATCACGAACATGAGCGTAATGGTCAGTTTGGCCGCATCGAACAACGTTTTTTGCGTGTCCGAGTGGAAAAGGGCAGTCACTAGAGCGTAAGGCTTTTCCAGCAGGCTGTACCGACGGTCTCCATCTCGAAGCGGCCCCATATCACGATAAATGAAGCAGGAAACAACGAAGGCATACACGGATGCGACAGCTGCAGCTTCCGTTGGTGTGAATATGGCCCCTGTCAGGCCGGGTATACCGTAGATTCCCACCATGATGATGACGATGAGCAACAATCCCCATGCAGCATCTTTGAAAGAGGCATAAATCTCAGCCAGGCCGGCGAACTCACCTGCTGGCATATTCCGCAAGCGCGCCATGACATAGATTGCAATCATCAGCAGGAGACCTGCCATGAGGCCGGGAATAACACCTGCCAAGAACATCCGGCCGACCGATACGTCGACCGAAGCAGCATAAACGACCATGACAATGGAAGGTGGGATGAGTATCCCCAAGGTGCCTGCGTTGCAGATCACGCCAGCTGCAAATTCCTTTGTATAGCCAGCCTGCTTCATCGCCGCGATGACAATGGTACCAATTGCTACAACCGTTGCGGGTGACGAGCCCGACAACGCCGCAAACATCATGCAAGCGAACACGCCTGCAATCGCCAATCCACCACGAAAATGGCCGACACATGCGATCGAAAACCGGATAATTCGCTGTGCAACGCCGCCGGTCGACATGAAGGATGACGCCAAAACAAAGAAAGGAATGGCGAGAAGAGTGAAATGACCTTCGAAAGCATCAAACAACGTGCCGGCAACAGACGCCAACGAAGCGTCCGAGAACCACAACAGAAACAGAATAGAGGAAAGACCAAGGGAGAAGGCAATAGGGACGCCAATGATCATCAGGCCTATGACGAGACCAAAAAGAACTGCCACTTCCATCTATTTTTCCCCCTCGATAGCGTTCGCAGCGTTTTCAACTTCGTCTTCAGCTTCATGACCCGCTATCAGGCGGTCGATATCCCCACACCAAATTCGCCATAACGCCTGCAAAGATCTGAGGAGCAATAGGCCCATGCCCAACGGAAGAACCAGGTAGGGGATGACCCGCGGCATTTTTTCGTAGGGCTCGCCCGCGTTAAACCAGGCTTCGAGGACACGCATGAAATCCGGAATGGGCGTGCTGGTTGTTTCGTACCAACCCTTGCCGCGAAAACTGTCTTCAAAGCCCAATGGAAACCAGCGGCCTTCCGTTTGTGGAAGTTCCGCAAAATTTGCCCAGAAATCCCAGGCCCCCTTGAACATCAAAAGCGAGAATGCAACGACAGCTGCACCTGCTACGAGCCCAATGAGGCGGCGGGTCGCAGCGGTCACTGCATTGATCAGGACATCCACGCCAAGGTGGGCCGACTTCTTGAGAGCATACGAGGCTCCCAAAATGACAAGCCAGGCAAAGAGAAACACCGTTACTTCCAATGCCCAAAGAATATTAAAGTTGAAGACGTATCTGGTGATCACATTGGCGAATGTGATGACGGTCATGATCCCAAGGATCGCTGCCAGCACTCGTTCTTCCAAGGTGTCGATAAACCCGCCGAAATTAGTCAAGGCGACCCCCTACCCAGTTCAAGCCAAACGTGCCCCAGCCTCTTGCCAAGCCTAGGGCACATCCTGTTGCGTTTAGTCAGTTGGCAGCATTGATCGATTGGGCGGCGGCAATGTTCTCGACACCAACATCACCCTCGAATTGTTTCCAGACCGGCTTCATTGCTTCGACCCAGGTGGCACGCTGATCCGGGGTCAACTCACGGACGATCCCACCTGCATCGATGATGGATTGTTTGGCTTCCGCATTTACCCGCGT
>NZ_JAILWL010000033.1 GCF_025698965.1 Roseibium sp. | reverse complement strand
GTTCGATGTTAGCCAGTTCCGCACCGGTGGTTTCGGCAACACGCTTCGTCAGCGTGGTGAACCCCATGGCCTTCAGAAACCCGACTGCCTTCGGTCCATCAAGTTCGGTGACGGAGAGGTCGGTCACCGGCACTTCCACCGGGACATCCTGCTTCAAGGTCACAAGTTCCTTGGAGACGCGAGCCTGATCGGCGAACTCGATCAGGTTTTCGCGCCGCTTGTTCTGCTTGATCGTATCGGCCTTCGCCAGAAGAGTTTCCAGATCGCCGAATTCGTTGATCAGGAGCGCTGCGGTTTTCAGGCCGATGCCCGGCACGCCCGGAACATTGTCGACACTGTCTCCGGCCAGCGACTGCACCTCAATGACCTTGTCGGGGCCCACCCCGAATTTTTCGAACACTTCCTCCTCGCCGAAGGTCTTGTTCTTCATCGTGTCAATCATGCCCACTTTCGGGTTGATCAACTGCATCAGGTCCTTGTCGCCCGACACAATCGTCACCTGCGCACCCATGTCGGACGCCTGGCGGGCATAGGTCGCGATCAAATCGTCGGCCTCGAAGCCCGCCTGCTCGATGCAATGAACGGAAAAAGCACGCGTTGCTTCGCGGATCAGACCGAATTGCGGCACCAGATCTTCCGGCGGATCAGGTCGATGGGCCTTGTATTCCGGATAGATATCGTTGCGGAACGTCTTGGCCGAGTGATCGAAAATTACCGCGAAATGGGTCGGCTCGTCACCTTCTTCCGGTGTCAGTCCTTCCTGTAGCAGCTTCCAAAGCATGTTGCAGAAACCGGACACCGCCCCAACAGGCAGACCGTCCGGCTTGCGCGTCAGTGGTGGCAGCGCGTGATAGGCACGGAAGATAAACGTGGAACCGTCGACCAGGATCAGATGGTCGTCGGCGGTGAGGGCGGGTAGGGAAGATTGCGTCGACATGGCGCGGATCATGCCCGGACTGGGCCAAGGAGGAAAGAGGTAAATTCAGCCGTTCGCAGGAATGTCACCAGCCTTGGAGACGTGGCCTACTCCGCGATGCGAAACACTGCTTCTATCTCAACGCTCGCATTGGACGGCAAACTGCTGCTGCCGACTGCAAATCGAACGTGGTTGGCCTTTTCCCTGCCCAAGACTTCCGTCATGAGGTCCGACGCGCCATTGACCACTTTTGGGTGCTGGTCAAAGTCCGGATCCGCATTCACAAAAGCACCGAGTTTGATGAGCTTTTCGATGCGATCCAGATCTCCGAGCGCCGCTTTTGCCCGTGCCAGCAGGTTGATTGCACAGAACCGGGCCGCTGTGTAGCCGTGTTCCAGCGTGTAGGCTTTACCGATCTTTCCAGTGATCGGGCTGCCTTCAAGGTTTGCTGAAATCTGTCCGGAAATATACAGGAATGCGCCATCCAGCAGATAGGGTGCAAAATTGCCGAGAGCTGATGGCGCGGGCGGCAGTTCAATCCCCAGACGTGCCAGGTTTGCTTCGATTTCACTCATGTGTTGCGACAATCCGTGACTAGGCGACCCACATTCTCATGACCACTTGGGCAGAGGGGGCAAATTTTGAAGGGTTGGTCCGGTTTGGAAACCTGAAAGGACGGAAAGAGAGACAGTCGTTTTCTCTCGGCTTCGGAGCCTAACCGTCTCAAGTCTTCAGGAAAAGATCAAAAATCGTGCCTGGAGCGCATGCTCACTATGTCAATGTCAGCAATAAAATGTCGGATTTATGCTTTCGTGATGAAGGAAAATGCGTCACACTATTGCTTGTTTGGTTTTCCAATCGGCACAAAGTGCCGGGAGACGAACAGGGAATTCGGATACGGCGGACCCATATCGGGCGCCGGGAGCCGAAGCCGCCCCCGCGACTGTATGCGGAGAGTGCTGATCGAACATGCCACTTGCAGCGAAAATTGCAGGGAAGGCCCGGTCAAGCGCCACGACCCGCGAGCCAGGAGACCTGCCAGACATTGACTGAAAACCCGGCTGTCGGGTGTGACAGCGATGAGGACAAAATGACCACGCAAACTGCAAAAACCACCCTTTCCGCGACAAAAATCGTCTCTCTTGCCTTTGCTGCCGTTCTGGGTGTCGCAATAATTTCCATCACGGGTCACGTGCAGGCGGGTGCATTGCACGACGCAGCACACGATGTGCGCCACGCGACTGGATTCCCGTGCCACTAACATGCTGACACGCCTTCTGGTCAGCGGCTTGTTTGCCGGGGCTGCGGCAGGGCTTATCGCGGCACTGCTTCAGCTTTATTTTGTTCAGCCGGTGCTCCTCCATGCGGAGCTTTATGAATCCGGCGAGCTGGTGCATTTCGGAGCTGAAGCCGTCAGCACCCATCAGGACCTCGGCGGCATCGACCCATTGCGCGACGGCCTCAGCGTCGTCTTCACAATGCTCACTTATACTGGTTACGCTTTCATTCTGCTGGCCGGAATGGCGGTTGCCGAAATGCGCGGTGCGGTCATAACGGGTCGCAGCGGCCTGATCTGGGGTCTTGCAGGATTTGTCGCATTCCATTTTGCACCTGGCTTCAGCTTGTCGCCTGAAGTTCCCGGTGTTGCGGCGGCGGATGTCTTTGCAAGGCAAGTCTGGTGGTGGGCAACCGTCCTCAGCGCAGGTGTTGGACTGTGGCTGATTGCTTTTGGCCGCAACTGGCTGGCCTGGGGTATCGCCGCAATCCTGTTGCTGGCCCCACACGTGATCGGAGCCCCTGAGCCGGACACATTCACGGGCCCGGTTCCGACCGAAATTGGCGCCTTGTTTGCCAGTCGTGCTTTTGGTGTCGGCATGGTCGCCTGGATGTTGCTGGGCTGCTTTGCCGGCTATTTCTGGCAGCGCGAAGGCGCAAGGATCGACGCAACACAGGCAGCCTGAACCGGCACCTGATCCGGACTTCAGACCAGAACGGACCGGGTGGAACACCTCGTTTCACCCGGCTTTCTTTTGAGGACACAGGGACCTTATGGAACGCTCTCTAGCACTTTTCGTCATCGGGTTGGTCTTTGGCGGAGGCATCGGCTTTGTTTTGGCGGCAGGCAATGGTGTCACCCTTGACGGTCACGACCATTCCACAGCAGCCGGGCACGAAATGCGGACGGCATCTGCGCAGCACGGAACAGACCATTCCGGCCACAGCACCAAGCAAAGCCACACGCACGACGAACTCCTCACGGTCCCTTCCGGACCGGAGGCTCCGTCGCTGAATATCAGCATCACGCCGGATCCGGCGAGCGGCTACAACCTGCACATCATGACGGACAATTTCACCTTTGCTCCGGAGCGGGTCAGCCTGGATCATGTGCCGGGCGAAGGCCATGCCCATGTTTATGTGAACGGCGAGAAGGTCGCCCGGCATTACAGTTCCTGGCTCCATTTGCCGAGCCTGCCGAAGGGAAATGCGACGATTGAAGTGACACTCAATACCAACGATCATCGCATGCTGGCAGTTGAATCGAATCCACTCAAGGCGGCAGTCACTCTCAACGTGGAATAGGGTCAGAGCGCCGGAATGCGCGCTCTCAGGCAAAACCTGAGGCGTCCGCAGGATCGGGCGTCCTCGATCCAGCCCCTGTCCGCAGCCAGATATGTTCGAGCCGTCGCGACAATATCGGCAATGTCGTCCGGGAATGTCAGACCGGCAAACAAACAGGTTGCTCGACCCTGTCCCTGAATTGCCACAGAAATCGGCTGTTCGCAGGCTCCCATACACTCGGTCTGTACGACGTCGAACTTGATCCCAGCTTCGTCCAGTGACCTGCGCAACGCCTCAAGATCGGGCTGAAGGTCTCCTTTGCACGAGCTGCAAACGACAATTCGGTTCATTCAGCGGCCTGGGCCTGGCGTTTTCGGCCAAATGTGCCGCTCAGGTAAGCCCATTGCGGCCGTTTGAACAGGAACCAGCCGATGTTGGTCCAGCGGATCAGCCAGAACAGGATCATCGGGCTGACAGACGCCACAATAGTCACGATCAGTGATGCTGTTCCGATGTCGAGGATACCGAGCTTCAGCAGAATCACCCGGGTAACACCCATTGGGAAGAAAAAGGCCAGGTAGATGACGATCGAGTTTTCACCGAAATGGCGCAGGAAATCCAGTTGGCCCATTTTCACGATCAGTACGCTTGTCAGGATAATCGCACCGGCCCCGGCGGCCCCAAGGGCGAGCGCGACACCCGGAAGCGCAGACCAGCCGAGATAGACAAGACCGCCATTTACCAGTCCCCAGACCAGAAGGCAGACCAGGCTGACGCCAATGCGCTCCCGCGCCCAGTCGGCAAGCCTGAAAATCTGCGGCGCGAAGATGTAGCCACAATAGAAGTAGACGAAGCGGGAGGCGAATTCGTCGACCAACAGCCAACCCGTATGGATCGGCGCGATCTGCAGCAACGCAGCGACGCCAAGCATCAGCTGCCATGGGATTCCCCTGTCATAAGCGATTTTGCAGACCAAAAAGAAGATCGGCAGCATGTAGATGAACCACAATGTGCCAAATGGCTGAATAAAGCTGAGGAAATAGAATTCCAGCGTACCGGCAGCACCCATCTCTCCGGCAAAGACCGGTGCCTTGACCGCAAACTGGATCGTCATCCAAAGAACGTAAAAATACGCGAAATGGACAACTTTGCGGTCGAGATAGAGTTTCCAGTCGCGTGCGATGACATTTGACAGGAACAGACCGGAAATCAGAAAGAAATCCGGCATGCGGAACGGAGCAGCAAAGGCGACAACGGCGTGCATCCAGCCTGTTTCGCCAGCGGCAGCCTCGACACCAAGTACCGAATGCATCATCACCACAAAAATGATGCAAATGCCTTTTGCCGTATCCACCCAGTCAATGCGTTGTGCACTCATGGTCCGCACCTTTTTGCCGTCCGGGAACGGATTTCACCCCGGGTCAACGTGCAGACATAACCTCAACTGGTAAATTTTACGCATACATCCGGTCTCACGTTTTGGTGACCGGACGCAGCATTTTCTTAAGGTTTCGCGTTGTCCGATCCGTCCTGCCAGGGACTGATCCGCGGCTGTCCGTTGCCGGAAGTCCTGTCTTCGGACCCGTCTTTCTTCTCAGCCCAGTCCGCTTCGTCCAGATCAACAACATGATCATCCGGCTTGCGCCCACCGGGCCCTCCCTGGACGATCACCACGTCCGAGCGCGAGATGATGAACTTCGCAAGAGCCTCACGAACCGGAGGGATAAACAGAAGCAAACCAATGGCATCCGTGACAAAACCGGGTATCAGCAGGAAAATACTGGCCAGCACGATCATTGCGCCCTGCATGACCTCGTTGCCCGGTGCACGGCCTGCGTCAAGTTCCTTCTGCATGCGCATGAGCAGCGACAGACCTTGCTGGCGAAGCATGATTGTGCCTGCCAAAGCAGTTATGACCGTCAACAATATGGTCGGGATCACCCCGATCAATCCGCCCACCCAAATGAAAACTGCAATCTCGATCAGGGGCAGCAAAAGGATGGCGGCAATGATATAAAGTCCCACGGGACCTCCATCGTCTGATAAGCTATTTTGTCTTAAGGTAGACATTCACTCACAAAAATGCGAGCAGGCAGTCGCAGGAAAGACGGTCTTAGCAAAAATTCTGTCTTGCTCTTGGGTCTGGATGCTGGTTCAAGAACCCCCTAAATAGGAAGATAACGAAGTTGAGTGTGAATTAGCGCGCACCTTAAAAATCAAAAGGGCGGCTGTAATTGCCTTCAAAGGGTAGCCGGAACGAAAAATGAATGAGATTTTTGACCCGTTGAACCTCCTCCTTATGGGACTTGCGGTTTTCATTCTGTTCAGACTTCGGTCTGTTTTGGGTAAGCGTACCGGGAACGAGCGTCCGCCATTCGATCCATATTCCAAGCCGGAACAACCAAAGGATCAGGCCAACGGTCAGGACAACGTGATCCCTCTGCCGAACCAGACAACGCAGCAACCGGAAACCTTGGAAGAGCCCACTCAGGGCGGTGACGTGGTCATCGACAAGGTCGCTCCGGAAGGTTCTGCGCTGAACAGTGCACTAAAGCAGATTCTTTCCGTGGACCGCAGTTTCGAGCCGGAGCCATTCCTGCAAGGAGCCCGCGCCGCTTACGAAATGATCGTGATGGCCTTTGCCGATGGCGACAAGAAGGCCTTGAAGAACCTGTTGTCACGCGATGTCTATGAAGGGTTCGTTGCAGCCATCGACGATCGCGAAAAACGTGGTGAAAGCATCGAATCAACCTTTGTCGGCATCGACAAGGCAGAAATCGTCGAGGCTGCGCTGAAAGGTTCGACGGCGCAGGTCACGGTGAAAATCCACAGCCAGCTGATTTCCGCAACCCGGGACAAAGCAGGCGAGGTCGTGGATGGTGATCCGGCAAAGGTCACTGAAGTGGTCGATATCTGGACCTTTGCACGGGACACAAGTTCCCGCGATCCGAACTGGAAGCTGGTAGCAACCGAATCTGCCGAGTGACCATGACGCAGACGCGGCGACCCGAGGGGTCGAAGCAAGCCCGTTTGCTTGCCGTTTTATCAAAGGGCGCGGTTATTGCCGCGCCGCTTTTCTTTGCAGGAGCTGCCCCGGCCATGCAGCAAGGCCCGCAAATACCCGACAGTCTCGAGGAAATATCGTTCGCCGACCTCACAGGCTGGCAACAGGACGACCATCGCGGCGCCCTGAACGCTTTCCTGCGCCATTGCTCAAAACCAAACCTGGCTAAAAGCGGTCCGGCGCTTCTGCATACCGGCCCGTACGAGATTTCACGATTGTGCGCGGCAGGGCGGAACACCGCCCCTGATTTTTCCGCGCGCCTGTTCTTTGAGACACACTTCACACCGTTCCAGGTCAGCCAATCGGGATTTGTCACCGGATATTTCGAGCCGGAATTGACGGCCTCCCGGATTAGAACAGACAGGTTTATCGTCCCTCTTCATCAAAAACCGGCAGGCCTGGAAGCGATTACACCTGAAAACCGACCGCATGATTGGCCAGCCCATCTCAGCCACGGCCGCCGTTCAGGGAAATCATTTACGGAAATGCCGGATCGCAGCGCGATCATGGACGGCGCGCTGGATGCAGAAGAGCTTGAGCTTGTCTGGCTGGAAGACCCAATCGATGCATACTACATCCACGTGCAAGGATCGGCCCGCCTGCGCCTTACGGATGGATCTGTCATGCGGGTCGGATACGCGGGCAAGACCGGTCATCCCTATACCGGCATCGGAAGACAACTCGTCCGGCGCGGGGAAGGTACGCCCGAGGACTTCACCATGTCCGGCCTGCGCGCATGGCTGGTGAACAATCCCGACAAGCGGGATGCGCTTTTCAAGGAGAACCGATCCTACATTTTCTTCCGGGAAGTGCGGAATACGAAACCGGCGGAGGGCCGGGCTGCCTCTGTTGCCCGGCAGAAGCCTCGCAATCGATCCACGGCACATCCCTTACGGTGCGCTGGTTTTCGTTTCTTCGGATTTTCAGGACCCGGCATCACCGGAACGAACCTTTTCACGCCTGATGGTGGCCGATGACACCGGCTCGGCGATCAAGGGTCAGGCACGCGGTGATATCTTCACAGGCTCTGGAAACAGGGCTGGCGAGATCGCGGGCAACATTCGCCACAAGTCGACGTTCACAATTCTGGTGCCGAACAGCAGGCTGTCAGATACCAGGACTGCGACGGACTGAGTGATGACCAAGAGAGGAAAAAAGGGCGCATTGTCCCCTGAAGATCGGGTACTTTGGGGCAAAGTCGCGAAAACCCTGACCCCTCTGCATCCCGACCGCGTTAAGACCCTGGAAGAAGAACTGACGAAAGCAGCTGACGCAGCGCCTGAGAAATCCGTCAAGACACCCAATACTTCGACTGCCATTCAAGCGCCGTCTTCGGTCAAACGACCGACGGCACCGTTGCCGCTTCATCAACTGGAACACCGATACCGTCGGAAAATCGTGCGTGGTGTGACTGCGATCGATGCGCGAATCGACCTGCACGGCCTGACGCAGTATCAGGCGCATGACCGGCTGCTCGGATTTTTGTACCAAGCGCAGGCGCGCAGTCATAAAGTGGTTCTGGTGATTACCGGCAAGGGCGGTGGTCCGGAGCGAGCCTATATGGACGAACGCGGCGTTTTGCGCAGAATGGTTCCACAATGGCTTGCAATGCCGGATCTACGGTCGGTCGTCATCGGTTATGAGGAAGCGCATCCCAGTCATGGTGGGGCAGGGGCGCTTTACGTCCGCATTCGAAAGAAAAGGTAGGATCGTGACACCGCTTGGGGCAAAAATTCGGGAACTCAGGACAAAGCAGGGTGTATCGCTCAAGGAAATGGCCGCTGCGCTATCTGTTTCCAGCGCGTATCTGTCAGCTCTTGAGCACGGCAAACGCGGAAAACCGACCTGGTTCCTGGTTCAACGGATCATCACCTATTTCAATGTCATCTGGGACGAGGCCGAGGAGATTCAACGGCTGGCGGAGCTGTCCGATCCCAGGGTAACGATCGACACCGCGGGAATGCATCCCAAAGCAACGGAACTTGCCAATCAGCTGGCCCTGAAAATCAACGGATTGTCGGAAGAATCCCTGGGGGCGCTATTGCACCAGCTGCGCGTCGCAGCGGCCAAGGACGACATCTGAAGCGCAAGACGTCCGGAAAACCGGTGGAAAAAGAGCCGGCACCCGCGCACAGGGAATGCCGGGCTTTCTTCCGGTGCCGAAAAGAGATTTACGTGTCCTTATCCCCAGTTCCCTATATAAGCTGGATTTGCACCAGAGCGTCAGGTGCGGATCGCCCTGTTTCTTCACTTGAGTTACGGACACCGGACGAGCATGAAATTTTCCCAGGACGACCTTGCCGGACTGATCGATTCCGAGGACCTTGCTGCCCGCCTGTCGGCCCTGACTGCGGCAAACGAAGGCGATGGCTCCGATCTGAAGACCCGGTCCGCTGTCCTGGCGATGCTCAAAGACACCGTGAAATCATCCCGTGAGAAAGTTCAGGCTTTGCTGAACGAGGATGGTGGCGGTCTCCTGTGTGCTGCACGGCTGTCGCATGTTCAAGATGAACTGATCCGTCTGATTTACGACTTCGCCGTCAAACACGTTTACCGGGTCAAAAACCCGTCGGCTGCCGAACGCATGTCGATTTCCGCGGTCGGCGGTTACGGCCGCGGTACGCTGGCTCCGGGATCGGACATCGATCTGCTGTTCATTTTGCCCTACAAACAAACTCCCTGGGGCGAGCAGGTCGTTGAATATATTCTCTACATGCTCTGGGATCTCGGGTTCAAAGTCGGTCACGCAACGCGAAACATCGAAGAGTGCATCCGGTTGTCCAAATCGGACATGACCATCCGTACCGCGGTACTTGAAGCCCGATATATCTGGGGTGACGAAGCCCTGTTTCAGGAACTGGCCAAGCGGTTTCGTGCCGAGGTCATGGACGGAACCAGTTCGGAATTCATCGCCGCCAAGCTTCAGGAACGGGATGAACGCCACAAGCACCAGGGAATGTCCCGTTATCTGGTCGAACCGAATATCAAGGAAGGCAAGGGAGGGCTGCGCGACCTCAACACGCTTTTCTGGATCGCCAAGTATCACTACAGGGTCAACCGGCAATCCGAGTTGGTCAAGAAAGGGGTTCTCAAGCGTTCCGAATATTCACGCTTCACCAAATCCGAAGACTTTCTCTGGGCGGTGCGCTGTCACCTCCATTTCCTGACAGGTCGTCCGGAAGAACGGCTTTCCTTCGATGTCCAACGCGAAATCGCGGTGCGCCTCAGCTATACGCAGCACCCGGGCATGAAGGATGTCGAGCGCTTCATGAAACACTATTTCCTGGTAGCAAAGGATGTTGGTGATCTGACCCGCATCATCTGTGCGGCACTGGAGGAAGAACACGTCAAGGCACCGCGCGGTACCGGTTTTTCAAACATCATGAAGCGGCTGCGTGGCGGCAGGCGCTCACGCTCGGCCAAACCCGTAAAGGGGGCTCCCGGGTTTGTCGTCGAAAACAACCGCCTCAACGTGACCTCCGACAAGCTGTTTGAAAACGACCCGACCAATATCCTTCGGGTATTCCAGCTTTCCGACAAGCACGAGTACAACCTGCATCCCCAGCTCACCCGGTTGATCCGGCATTCCCTGAAACTGGTGGACGCGGATCTGCGCAACGATCCTGAAGCCAACAGGCTCTTTCTGTCGGTGCTGACATCACGCGTGTCGCCTGAAAAAACCCTGCGCAAAATGAATGAAACCGGGGTCCTTGGACGTTTTGTGCCGGATTTCGGCAAGGTCGTCGCGATGATGCAGTTCAACATGTATCATCACTACACTGTCGATGAGCACCTGATCCGGTCGATCGGGGTTCTTTCTGAAATCGAGCGAGGCGATTCCGGCGATGATCACCCTCTTGCGACCGACCTGATCCTGACTTTGCAAAATCGCAAGGTTCTGTTTGTCGCCATGTTCCTGCATGACATCGCCAAGGGCCGACCGGAAGATCATTCGACGGCCGGTGCCAAGGTTGCCCGCAAGATCTGCCCGCGTTTCGGTTTGAACGAGGCGGAGACCGAAACGGTTGCCTGGCTGATCGAGCATCATCTTGAAATGAGCACAATAGCCCAGTCCCGCGACCTGTCGGATCGCAAGACGATCACCGATTTTGCCAATGCCGTACAGTCACTGGAACGTTTGAAGCTACTTCTGATCCTGACCGTTGCCGATATCAGGGCCGTTGGACCCGGCGTGTTCAACGGTTGGAAAGGACAGTTGCTCCGAACCCTTTATTACGCCACCGAACCGCATCTGTCTGGCGGTCATACCAAGATGTCCCACGCCGCCACCATCGATCAGGCCAAGGACAACCTGACCGGCAAGCTCGATCATTGGACCAAGAAGGACAAGGCTGCCTATCTGAAACGACATTATCCAGCTTACTGGCTCCGGACCGAACCCGACAGGCTGATCGCGCACGCGGAATTGCTTCACAAGGCCGACAAGGACGGCAAGCAGCTTGCATTCCAGGTTGTTCCGCGCGCCTTTGAAGGGGTCGCGGAGCTAACCATCATGGCGCCGGATCACCCGCGGCTGCTGTCCATCATCGCCGGAGCCTGTTTTTCCACTGGCGCCAACATCGTGGACGCACAGATCGACACGACGACGGATGGATTTGCTCTGGACACGATCTTCATCAGCCGGGAACTTCCCGATGACGCCGACGAACACCGGCGCGGTGAGCGGATCAGTCAACTGATCAAATCGACATTGCGGGGCGAGGAACGCCTCCCGGAACCTGTCGCAAAGAAAAGTGCCGTCAAAGGCAGAATGAAGGCCTTCAAGCTTGCCAGTGAAGTTCTGGTCAACAATGCGCTTTCAGACGACTACACCGTCCTGGAAATCTCCGGCCTCGACCGGCCCGGACTTCTCTACGACCTGACCCGATCCATCGCCACGCTGAACCTGAACATCGGGTCGGCTCATATCTCCACTTTCGGGGAAAAAGTGGTCGACGTCTTTTACGTAACCGACCTGACCGGACAGAAGATTGCCAATATCGGTCGGCAAGACATCATCCGCGAACGTCTCGCCAATGCAGTTGACGGCAAAATTGAGCTGGACCCCGCCGCCCCCGTTGCCCGTAAAGTTCAACGACAGGTCTCATAAGTGTCAGCAATTTCCCAGGGAGTCCGGCCCTTATGAGCCTCACACGCAATTTCGCAACAGTCGGGGGCGCGACCTTGTTGAGCCGCCTGCTTGGCTTCCTGCGAGATGTTCTGCTTGCCGCTGCCGTCGGTGCCGGCCCTGTCGCCGACGCCTTTGTGGTGGCGTTCCGGTTGCCGAACCTGTTCCGTCGGCTTTTTGCCGAAGGAGCGTTCAACTCGGCCTTCATTCCGCTTTTCGGACGAGCCGTCGAAGAAGACGGTGATGAAGGAGCACGGCGGTTTGCCGGTGAAATCGGTGCGGCGCTGCTGTTCTGCCTGCTCGCCCTGACCGCAATCGCACAGATCTTCATGCCCGCTGTCGTCTGGATCCTTGCTCCCGGTTTCATTTCGGACGGAGACAAGTTCGATCTCACCGTCCTGATGGCGCGGATCGCGTTTCCCTACCTGATATTCATGTCATTGCTTGCCTTTATCGGCGGTATTTTGAATACCTATCACCGGTTTGCAGCAGCAGCCTTCGCACCAGTAATGCTGAATGTGGTCATGAGCATCGTGCTCGGCACCGTTCTTCTGACCGGCGTTGAGAACAACACACAACTCGGCATCATACTGACGGTGGGTGTCACCATCGGCGGCATCGTCCAACTGCTTGTTGTTGTGATCGACCTGAAGCGTCTCGGATTTCGCATTCCCGTTTACCGCCCGCGCTACACCAAGTCCGCCAAGCGTCTGCTTGCGCTTGGTATTCCCGGTGTCATTGCGGGCGGTGTCACACAGATCAATATTGCGGTCGGGCAGATCATTGCGTCCTTGCAGGAAGGTGCAAACGCGCTGCTCTATTTCGCTGACCGGCTTTACCAGCTGCCGCTCGGTGTCATCGGAATTGCGATCGGTGTGGTGCTCCTGCCCAGCCTTACACGGCAATTGCGTGCAGGTGAGATCAACGCCTATCAGTACAGCCTGAATCGGGCGCTGGAAATTTCACTGGTTCTCACATTGCCGGCAGCAGTCGCACTGGCTGTCATCCCGCACGAAATCGTTGCCGTTCTCTTTCAGCGCGTGCGCTTTGATGCCGCCGCCGTCGACGGCACAGCCGCCGCGTTGATGGCATTTTCCTTCGGCCTACCGGCCTTTGTGCTGAACAAGGTGTTTTCACCCGGCTATTTTGCCCGCGAAGACACCAAGACACCGATGAAGTTCGCCGCTGTCGGAATGATCGTAAACGTGGCGCTTTCAATTGCGCTGTTTCCGTTTTTGAAACATGTGGGCATTGCGCTTGCCACGACGCTGGCCGGCTGGGTGAATACGGCCCTTCTGGTGATCGTCCTGTGGAAACGCGGCCATTTCACACCGGATCTCAAACTTCTGCGCAGACTGGTTCTGGTTCTTCTTGCCAGTCTCCTGATGGGAATGGTCATTCATTTTGCGGCACTTTATCTGGCGCCCTATCTCACCGATCGGTGGCTTGCCGTGCGCGTTGCCAGCCTCGCGGCACTTGTGGCAATCGGCATCTTGACCTTTGCTCTCTTCGCCCAAATCAGCGGCGGAGCCAACCTTCTGGGCATGCTGAAAGCGTTGACACGGCGCAACACTTAGAACCGAAAGACGAAATCTTTCCCTTATCTGCTTGCATAGCAGCCGCGCCGGGCTTACACCCGGCGCGCCCAAATGTTCACAGCGCCCTTCCAACCGGCCGCACCAATAAAGGGATTTTAAATGGCGGAGTTCCAGCCCCGTGTCTTTTCAGGCGTCCAGCCAACCGGTAATCTTCACCTCGGCAACTACCTTGGCGCAGTTTCGCGCTGGGTTCCGTTGCAGGACAAGATGCCGACCATTTTCTGCGTCGTCGATTCCCACGCAATTACAGCCGGATTTCCCGATCCGCTTGAGCTGACCAATGCCACGCGCGAAGTTACGGCTGCCTATATGGCAGCGGGTATTGATCCGAAGAAGTCCATTATCTTCAATCAGTCTCAGGTTCGGGAACACACGGAACTCGCCTGGATCTTCAACTGCGTGGCGCGGATGGGATGGCTCAACCGCATGACCCAGTTCAAGGAAAAGGCCGGCAAGAACAAGGAAAACGCATCCGTCGGGCTGTTTGCCTATCCAAACCTGATGGCCGCCGACATCCTTGCCTATCGGGCAACCCATGTTCCGGTTGGCGATGATCAGAAACAGCATCTTGAACTGACCCGGGATATCGCGGCCAAATTCAACAATGACTTTGGCGACCGGATCAAGGAACTTGGCGTTGGCGTGCCGAACCCGACGCCATCTCCGGAACTTCCGGAAGAGCTGTATTTTCCGCTGACGGAACCGATGATCGCCGGCCCGGCGACGCGGATCATGTCGCTGCGGGATGGCACCAAGAAGATGTCGAAATCCGATCTTTCCGATCTGTCCCGCATCAACCTGACGGACGATGCCGACACGATCGCCAAGAAAGTGAAGAAGGCCAAGACGGACCCGGATGCTTTGCCGAGTGAAGTCGACGGCCTGGAGGGACGCCCGGAGGCCGACAACCTTGTCGGGATCTATGCCGCGCTCGCCGGCACTTCCAAGGAAGACGTGCTGAAAGATTTCGGTGGTCAGCAATTTTCTGCCTTCAAACCCGCCTTGTCCGAACTGGCGGTATCGAAACTGTCCCCCATGACCGACGAAATGCGTCGTCTGATGGACGACAGGAAGCAGATCGACGCGGTTCTGAAGGACGGTGCGGAAAAGGCCTCTGCCATCGCCGAACCGGTGCTCAAGGACGTCCGCAAGATCATCGGTTTCCTGGACGTCCGCTAGGAACCACCGGTATCGCAAGCTGACAATCGGCCCGGCATTTTGCCGGGCCTTTTTTAATTGCCCCGTCAGACACGGAAACCACACGGAATCGGGCGGGATTTCGAATATTTCGAACGATCCCATTTTCGTTCCATATCGAACGTTGAAAGAAACGGTTTATCAAAGATTAAGAGGCACTCTCTGACCAATTGGGATTTGTAGAGAGTTGTGACCTTGGTCAATCAGAACAGCGACCGTGCCTCCAAAGCCGAACCGGATGCCGAAAACGTACCGGAAGACCGGTTCATTGACGAAGTGCGCCGAGGCAGGTCACGTTCCTCAAGCGCATCGGATCGCAGGGCCGTTCGCGATACGCCTGACGCCGGTCCAGATATCGGGCGTGGACGCCGGGCGACCGACCAGCCCCTGTCTGCTCCTTCACGCGCTTTGCAACACCTGGCGGTTGCCGGGCTGGCCGTCGGTCTTATTGCCGCTTTCTTTCTCGTCGCGACGGACGGTATCAACCGCTTCCTGGGGGTCGGGCTTGCGTTTTTTGCTGGCGGGTTGGCTGTCTGGCGCCTCCTGGCCGACGACATCTATCGCTCGGCACAGGCCCTCCAGATCAAGGACGAAAAAATTCGCCGCCTGATGGCAAGAACCGAGGAACTGGAAGACAAGGCCTGGGAACTTGGAGAATCCGATGAACGCCACGCCAGTATCCTCGCCACCCTCGGTGACGTCGTTATCCGCCGTGACCCGGAGGGCGTGATCACTTATGTGAATTCGGCCGCTGAAGATGTCTTTGGCCCACAGCATTCCCTGGTCCCCGGCAATCTCATGGGTCTGCCTCAGGCGCAGATCGCTGATCCATCCGTCGCGGCAAATACCGTTTTTGAAAAAAATGCGCCGGGAATGGGCTTTCAGGATCTTTATCTTGAAACCGCCCAGGGCAAACGGTGGTTTTCCCGGATCGACATTCCGGTACGCGACACCGCAACGGACCGACAGCTTGTTCAGACGGTATTGCGGGACGTTACAGAACGACGCCTTATTGAAGAAGAACTGCTTGCAGCCCGTCATTCCGCAGAAACGTCGAACGAAGCGAAATCTCGATTTCTGGCCACGGTCAGTCACGAGATCCGGACACCGCTCAACGGTGTCCTGGGCATGACGGCCCTGTTGCGCGACACACGACTGACAAAAGAACAAGGCGCCTATATCGAAGCTCTGGAAACATCTGGCGAAACCTTGCTGCTGCTCATCGACGAAGTGCTCGATTTTTCCAAGGTCGAAGCTGGAAAGCTGGACATTCAGGCGGCCCCCGTACGCGTCGGAACGCTGACGGAAAGTGTTGTCGAACTGTTGGCGCCGAAAGCCCATGCCAAGGGTTTGGAAATCGGCACCCTGCTTGATGCCAGATTACCTTCAGAGGTTACTCTCGACGCGACGCGCGTCCGGCAGATCCTGTTCAATCTGATCGGCAATGGGGTCAAGTTTACAGATGAAGGCGGGGTTGCAATTGAACTCTCGGGACGGGCAAATCCAGCTGGTGGCAGTTTCCTGGATATTGTCGTTCGCGACACGGGCATCGGCATTGAAGAAGCCGAGGCCGAACGTCTGTTTCAGGAATTCGAGCAGGTGGATCACGGCCCGGCGCGGAAATTCGGCGGAACCGGGCTTGGTCTTGCAATTGCACAACGTCTCGCAACCTTGATGGGCGGTACGATTGTTGCCGAACCCGCTGCGTCCAGCGGTGCCCTTTTCCGGGTTTCCCTGCCTATACCCGAACCCCTTTCAACCAGCACGGACCCGCGATTTTCTGACATTTCCGGCCGCAAGATCGTTTTTATCAGCGACAGCCGCATAGAATGCCCGTTGCTTGCCAAAAGGCTCGAGTATCACAACGGAGATGTCGTTATCCGGGCGCCCGGCAGCGCTGAACTTGAAGACATCCTGGCCGATGCCGATCTGCTGATCGTCGACAATGCGTCAATTGCAGACAGCGGTGGCTGGCTCGCTTCAGCGCGTCTTGCCGGATGTTCGGCCCCAGCGGTCGTCATGATCTCGCCACCAGAGAGAGACAGGCTTTCACACCTGCGGCAGGCCGGATATGCAGCTTTTCTCATCAGGCCGGTTCGAATTGAAACAGTGCTTCAGGTTTTCACCGGCATGTTGAACGGAAGCGGCATCGAACATGCCTGGGATGTCAGCGCCGAACCGATCAATGATGGTTTCCTGGCGACGCGCGGCAAGGTACCGGCACGGCCACTGCGGTTGCTCGTCGCGGAAGACAATGACATCAACCGGCTGTTGGGCGAGGCCATGCTGAGAAAGCTCGGCCATGTTCCGGTGATGGTGATTGATGGCGAAAAGGCCGTCGAGGAAGCCGCCGACGGGTCTTATGACGCCATCCTCATGGATCTGCACATGCCTGGCCTGGACGGGTTTCAGGCTATCGAGAGGATCCGCGCCGACGAAAAGGCAAACGGGCGCCCACCCGTTCCGGTGTTGATCGTTACAGCAGATGTCATGAAGGATGCGCGCGACAAGGCTGCTGAAGTCGGTGCCGCAGGATACCTGACCAAGCCGCTTTCGGTCGAAGCTCTCTCCGAGGCCCTGGCACAAATCAGCCGCACCTGACCAGAGGGACTTGTGCATTCGAAACTTGCTGACATTCCAACTCAGAGTGGATCCCTACCGAAGTTTCACCGTGCGCTCGCAAAATTTCACAAATATCAAAGACTAGGCTAAGCTCACACTTGATGATGCGTGGAAAATTACCAACTGTCATCCAGCTGTAGGATTCCTGTGTTCTACGGCAAGACAAAAGCACGCTGACCGGCGTCGGGGTTCGTGCTCCGGCAAAGATAAAAAGCTCGGTGAAACAGTCGAAAACTGAGAAACCTGTCAGCTGCTCCAGAAAATGCACGAGGGTGGAATGTCCATAATGCGGCAAGGGCTGTTTTCTCCACGGAAGCTGGTACGAAAATCCACTCCGGCGACACGACCCGGCGCGGCAACTGCGGGTGCAACCCGGCTCGATCCGCCCGTTTCCACACCAGTCGGCACTGGCGAAACACTCGGCCGCATCGGTTCACTGGAAGTCCGCATGGCGCGAAACTTCAGGGAAGTGAAAAAAGCCCAACACCTGCGCTTCGAAGTCTTTTACGAAGAAATGTCTGCCATTGCAGATGCGCACACGCTGGCATCCCGCCGGGACTCAGACCCGTTCGACGCCTATTGCGACCATCTTCTTGTGCTCGACCACGACTGTTTGAAACGCAACAAACTTGGTCGTCTGAAACCGGAGATTGTCGGCACCTACCGTATCCTCCGTCAAGACGTGGCCGACCAACACAGCGGTTTTTACACCGCTGGAGAATATGACATTCAGGCTTTGATCGATGCCAATCCAGGCAAACGCTTCATGGAACTCGGACGCTCCTGCGTCCTGAAACCTTATCGCAACAAGAAGACGGTTGAACTGCTCTGGCACGGCATCTGGTCCTATGTGCTTCGTCACAAAATCGATGTCATGCTGGGCTGTGCCTCTATTGAAGGCACAAATCCGGATGCATTGGCCGGGCAACTTTCGTTCCTGCATCACAATGCCCGAGCACCTGAGCAATGGCGCGTGCGCGCCGTTGAGGACCGGTATGTGGAAATGAACCGACTGCCCGCAGATGAGATCAACGCCAAGGAAGCCCTGCGCGCCTTGCCACCACTGGTGAAGGGATATCTGCGTCTTGGAGCTTTTATCGGCGACGGGGCCGTTGTCGATCAACAGTTCGGCACGACGGACGTCCTGATCGTCATGCCAGTTTCCGAACTCAACACACGTTACGTAAATTATTACGGCGCTGACGCGAGCCGCTACGCCAGCTGACAATTATGTGTTCAGCTTAAAATCAAGCCGGCTGAGGCAATCAGCCGGCTTTTTGCATTCCGTGGGCTGGAACGAAGCAAAGCCTTAACGCCCCCTTAAATTGCCGCATTCTAAGATCATCACCGGGGAAACCGGCAGAGAGCTGCAATTTTTACGGGACGGATGATCAATGGCGCCTCGGGCGAAACGCCAGCCGCGTATTGAACCGAAATTTGGAGAAACGAGCAGCAGTCTGCTCAACCTGCGTCTTGGTCCGCAGGATCGCACCACTGCGCCAGCTGCAAAGTCAACCAAATCAAAGACCCGCAAGACGTCCAAAGCAGGTCCGCAGAAAAAGTCCTCGCCGAAAAAACCTTCGAAATCAACAAGCAGCCGGACCAAGAGCGGTTCGCGAGGTGGTTCAGGTGGTCGCGGTGGCGGCCGGTCAGGTGCCAAACGGCGAAGCGGGAAGAAAAAGAACCGCTTTCAAGCTCCGACACTATTGGGACGTTTGTTCAAACGCGGCGTTTACTGGAGCGCCGTGCTCGGTATCTGGGGTGCTATAGCCGTTGTCTGCATCATCGGATATTACGCCGCCTTTCTCCCGCCTACATCCGAGTGGCAGGTTCCCGCCCGACCGCCGAATGTCAAGATTGTCGCGGCAAATGGTCAACTGCTTGCCAATCGCGGCGACACAGGTGGTGAAGCCGTCCGGCTGGAACAATTACCCTCCTATTTGCCAAATGCAGTGATCTCCATTGAAGACCGGCGCTTCCGTTCGCATTTCGGAGTGGACCCGATCGGACTAACCCGTGCGTTCTACACCAACCTCACGTCCGGCAGATTGGCGCAGGGCGGTTCGACACTGACGCAGCAGCTTGCCAAGAACCTGTTTCTGGAGCCTGACCGCACGATAAAGAGAAAGATCCAGGAGCTTGTTCTCGCCTTCTGGCTTGAGGCGGAATATTCCAAGGACGAAATTCTCGAAATGTATCTGAACCGGGTTTATCTCGGGTCGGGCGCCTACGGGGTCGACGCGGCCGCACGCCGCTATTTCGGCAAGTCGGCCAGATTGCTAACGGTTGCCGAAGCCGCAACAATCGCCGGTCTCCTGAAAGCGCCATCACGCTATTCGCCGGCCCGCAATCCGGACCTTGCCGAGGATCGTGCTCAGCTCGTGCTCGCAGCCATGCATGAGGAAGGCTATATCAGCTCTGACGAGGCCAAAAACGCGATCGCAGCCCCGGCCCAGGTTGTCAGGCGCCATACCACCGCGAGTGAAAATTACGTCGCCGACTATGTCATGGACGTGCTGCCGCACTTTGTCGGCTCGATCGAAAGCGACATCATTGTCGACACGACTGTTGATCCGACCATTCAGCAGGCGGCCGAACGAGCCTTGCGGTCAGCGCTTGCGGAAAATCAGCAGAAACTCGGTGTTTCGCAGGGCGCCATCGTCACCCTCGACACGGCAGGAGCTGTCAAGGCGCTCGTTGGTGGTGCGGATTACTCCAAGAGCCAGTTCAACCGCGCCGTTTACGCCAAACGCCAGCCCGGTTCAGCCTTCAAGCCCTTTGTCTATCTGGCTGCACTGGAAAACGGCCTCACGCCGCAATCGATCCGTCAGGACCAACCGATCACCATTGGCGGCTGGTCACCCAAGAACTACACCAAACAGCATTACGGTCCAGTGACGCTGACAAGAGCCTTGAGCCTGTCACTCAATACCGTCGCAGCGCGGCTTGCTCATGAAGTCGGAGCAGGGACCGTTGCAAATACGGCCAAACGTCTCGGCATCAGCTCCGATCTGAAACGAAATCTGTCGCTGTCCCTTGGAACCTCGGAAGTCACTCCGCTTGAAATTGCATCCGCCTATGTCCCGTTTTCCAATGGCGGTTATGGTGTGCTGCCGCACATAATCCGCCGTATCAAGACCGTCGATGGAAAAACACTCTATTCCAGGTCGGGAGATGGCCGAGGACGCGTTGTCGAGCGCTCGGCGGTCGGTAACATGAACCTGATGATGTCAGAAACCCTTTTGACAGGCACGGGCCGCAAGGCCCGGCTCGACAGCGGCCGGCCCGCGGGTGGCAAGACCGGCACCAGTCAGGATTTCCGGGATGCCTGGTTCATTGGTTACACAGGCAATCTGACAACAGCCGTCTGGTTCGGCAATGACAACAATTCTCCTACAAAAAAAGCAACTGGCGGAAGCCTGCCGGCGGGTGTCTGGAAAGAGGTGATGGATTCAGCTCACCAGAATCTGCCGGTCGCCGATCTTCCAGGTGTTCCCGGTCTGCCGGCAAACGTCGCCGCACCGCGTAAGCCCATCCCCGGTGGCTCCTCGTCCGTCGGTTCGGGAAGCGACCCGATCCCGCCCGCACCGATTGGCGGCGGTGAAAGCGGAGAACGCCGAGGTCCGCTCAACCTCCTGCGCAATCTCTTTGGCGGTGGCTAGAGCGCCTGTCGAAAGAACGAAACCAGCCGTTCCAGCGCATCTTCGTGAGCCTTTTGGTTGTATTGCAGCCAGTGTCTCTGCCCAGGCGCTGCCTTAAAGAAAAAACCGGCCCCGACCGCAGGGTTGTCGAAGGCGTGAAAAGCTTCTGGATATACGACGAGCTTCAGCCCGGTCTGCCGCTCCTTGTTGTGTTGTTCCAGCTCCCGGCAGGCCGATGCGGGTGTCCAGTCATCTGCTTCACCAATCAGAACGATTGCCGGGACAGTGAATGTCCGATCCGGGATGCAATAGGGATAAACAGCAGCGATGGCCTGAAAGGAACCGTCAAACTGGCTGCCAATGCCGTTTGCATTGGTCGCACCCAAGGCCGTAATGCCGCCATGCGACCAACCGATCAGACCTATCCTGTCCGGATCGACGACGCCCAGAGTGCTTAGAAAGGCCAGCGCTCCGTATGCGTCCATTATCCTGCCCGACGGTTAAGCAGAACCGCTCCTGCCTGCACAATCACTGATCAGGCTTCTGGGCCGAAAGCTGTCCACGACCAGCGTTGCAAATCCCTGCTGATTGAAATGTGCCGCCCAATCAAAATGGGATTGATGAATTCCGCCGCAACCGTGCAGCAGGATAAGTGCCGGGTGAGGGCCGTTGCCTTCTGGTTTGGACAGGTGCCCCCATAGCCGTGGCGCGGACCGCACGTGGATTTTGCCGCTTTCCTGCTGACCTTCGGACGGGACACCGGTGGCAAAATGCACGACTTCGAACCCTTGCTGTCCGGTGGCGCTCGTTCCAGGCACGAAAGAAAGGCCGACCAGGCAAAGAACGTGCGCGCACAGGCGCATTACATTTCCCAACATCCACCGCTCCTTCTTCGGTCAGTTGCAGGCCACTGAATGCTTGGCCAACACCATACCTGCCCGTCCCGAAGATCAGCAGTCGTGGCTGTAAGTGAACACCAGGGTATCGGTGGTGAAACGGCCTGTAGGCCGGCATTGCCGATGAACCTCTCTTGTCCCCGACACAGTCACCTGAAGCTGGTCTCCGCGCACCGGTCCCTCGACGAAGTATTCAAGCGGCGTCGCTGGACAGTGTTTTGAAAAAACCCGTGCGGTTCCCGAATACCAGTTGCCGTTCTTCACGCCATTGAACAGCAACGTACCGCGCCGGACGCCAGCATTATGCAATACGCTTCGCGGTACTTCGTAGGACAGCCAGCGCTGGTTCCCCTGAGCCTGAAGACGCATGACCGAGCCATTGTGGTTCCAGCAACTGTCCGCCATCACATTGCCGGACAAAATCAGCAAGAACCCGGTCATCACCATCAGGTACCGACGCCTTGCGTTTCCATTTCCAGTCAACTTCATGACATGCCTCCCTTATTCCCCTGCGGAAAGCGAAGCATATCCTTGGAAGATTGCAACGGTTTTTTCGGAAAAACCCGACTTACAGCTAACCAAAACCGTGCAGGTGCAAACCGTTTTCCTTCAACCAGATCCGTGCCGACGGGGTTTGCGGCGCCAGTTGTTCGCACAGTCGCCAAAACCTTGCCGAATGGTTCATCTCCTGCAAATGGGCGACTTCATGAGCTGCGACATAATCCAGAATGTCGGGTGGCGCGAGAATGAGCCGCCAGGAAAAGGACAAGCGCCCGTTTGACGCGCAAGAACCCCAACGGCTTTTGGTATCGCGCACGCTGATCCCGGTGATCTTCCTGCCGATTGTCTTTGCGTGGACTTCCGCTCGTTGCGTCAGATCCTTGCGTGCCTGATCCTTCAACCAGGATGTTACTCTGCGTGGAATATGGTCATCCGCACCAGGTACGAAAAGCGCAGGATAACCATCCTCGCCTTCTCCGGCCGATATCAGTCCGCGCAGTTTTCCCGTCGCGAGGATCACATGATCTGTTCCGCGCAACGGCACAAGATCTCCGGGTCGAAACGCAACATGATCGGGCCGGTCCTGCAGGCGCTCAATCAACCAGTTTATATTCTGTCGCGCGAATTTTTCCGCCCTGGCAAGGTTTCCGCCTTTCGGGACTGTGAGCACGGGACCCGAGCGATCTGCCGGCAGACGCAGCAAATAGCGTTGCGCACGCGGGTTCGTGCGCAGGCGAATACGTACGGCGTCTGTCTCGGTCTCAATTTCGATGTGATCTGGCAAAGCCTTTTTGCCGGCGCGTAGCAGCATGAACAGCAGGGACCCAAACGAATCAGTTGCGGTAAGTTTAGGGGAGTTTTCCTGATCCACAAACGGACACCCACTCCATAAACGGACGAAAGCGGCGCTTTTCAGGGCGCCGCTCTCGGTCTGGCCGTCCGGAGACGGGTCTGGGAGGAAAGACTTACAGCGGAGCAGACTCGCTGCCGCCGCCGGTCCGGCCCCGGTTGGCCATGAAGCGATCAAACTCTTCCTGATCGCGCGCGCGGCGCAATTCACGAAGGAAATCGTCGAACTCAGCCCGCATGGTATCAAGCTTGGCGCGCTCTTCTTCGAGTCGCTTCAAC
>NZ_JAILWL010000329.1 GCF_025698965.1 Roseibium sp. | reverse complement strand
CAGCCAGGAAGGTTGAATCGGGATCAGGTGTTCGATCGCTTCGCCGCCAACGCTCAGTACCAGCCGCAATTGATCGTCACCTTCATTCGTTTTCAGCCCCTTGGTAGACAGCGTCCAGATAGCCAAATCACCGGATTGACCGGCAGGTTTCGGCAGGCCGATATAGGAACCTTCCGGCCCTGCCACAAAAAGCTCAGGTGACGTTCGGCCCAAAGTCAGGGCTTCAATGACAAGCTTGTTGTCTTCATTCAGGCTCACGGACTTTATGTGCAGTTCACTGTCAGCTGTTGTCCGTGGAACGGTTTGCAGGTCACGGGCAATGAGTTTGGCCGACAACGCGTCTCTTTCAGCGTCGGGACTGAAATTGAGAGAGAGCGTGGCATCTCCGGGAACGCAGATATCCTTGCAGATGCCGAAAAACAGGTCGAGCGTCAGACGCACATTCTGGTCCTGGCTCTCCGGCGTAATCCTGAGTGGCAGTACGATGCCGTCATGGTAGACGACCGATTCCGAAAAACCATCGCTGTAGCGCTCCGGCACAGGATAAAGGATTTCGACATCCTTTAAATTATCCGTGTCCACAAAGGTGAATTGTGGTGGGATGCCGGCTTCCCCGGGATAGCGCCAGTAGGTATGCCAGCCAGGTTCGAGAAGGAATTCAAGGCCGGCCAGATAGTGTCCGTCTTCCAGTGGACCGGCTGAAATCATCCTGACCGCGCCACCATGAACTTCAACCCAATCCGTTGTCTCCGCTCGTGGAGAGGAGACGGTGGCCGACAGGAGGAAAGCGACGATAAGGACAATCTGTTTCATGGTGTCTTTGCTACACGAGTTTCAGGCAAGCGTCATGCACCAGAACGTTAAATCCGGGTCATATCCTCGTGACGGGGGCGTGAGTCGGAATACCAGTCAGGCCGGGAAACAGTCATTAACAAACTCTGCCAAAGAGGCTATGCTCAATATTCGAGGCAGAGAGCGTCAACAGTAACGAGGTACGCATGGCCGGAACCGAAGCAACAGATTCTCTTGAAGGTCAGTTTCTGATTGCGATGCCAAGCATGGCAGACAGCAGGTTCGAACACTCGGTTATATATTTGTGCTCGCATTCCGATCAGGGAGCCATGGGACTGGTTGTCAACCAGGTTGCCAGGCACCTGTCGTTGGAAGAACTGCTTGTCCAGCTCGATATATTGAATGATGACAGCGCGATCCGGTTGCCGGAAAGTGTCCGCGAAATGAACGTGCACAAGGGCGGACCTGTGGAGGTTGAGCGCGGCTTTGTTCTCCATAGCGATGATTTCATGCTGAACCAGTCGACCCTGACGATCGACAACGGCATCTGCCTCACGGCAACACTAGAAATTCTTCGGGCTCTTGCTCAGGGCGCCGGACCGGCCCAGGCAATGCTTGCGCTTGGCTACGCTGGTTGGGCGCCCGGTCAGTTGGAAAATGAAATTCAGTCCAACGGCTGGCTGACGGCACCGGCCGACCCCGAGATCCTGTTTGACCGGGATTTCGAATCCAAGTGGCATCGGGCACTCGGCTCATTGGGGATCGATCCGGCCATGCTTTTCTCCGACCCAGGGCACGCCTGATTTGCGTATTCAAAGCCCGGGACGTTCTCCGCTTGTCCACTCACGGTCATGATTTTAGCCAAAAGCGACTTGCGCTGAAATGTTATGGCGCGTAAGTCGCTTCAGTGGCATGGTTTGTTTCAAATCTCCTGGCTTTCAAGTAGGTTGGGAATTCGGACTGCCCCGGGCAGGGACGAGGACCGTCCCACAACAGATTTAAAAGGGAAGTTGCGCGGTGAAATACAGCAGTACGCGTGGTGAAGCACCAGTCCTGGAATTTTCCGATGTCTTGCTTCAGGGCCTCGCTCGGGACGGTGGTCTTTATCTCCCGGAAACCTGGCCGCAATTTGATGCTGAGACGATCGCCTCCTTTGCTGGCAAGCCTTATCAAGACGTTGCCTTTGAAATCATTCGACTTTTCATCGGGGATGCAATCCCGGAAGACGATCTGAAAAGGATGATTGCAGAAGCCTATGCCGGTTTCCGGCATCCGGCAGTGACGCCGCTTGTCCAGACAGGCGCCAACACCTTCATTCTGGAACTGTTCCACGGGCCGACCCTTGCGTTCAAGGATGTCGCCATGCAGTTGCTTGGCCGGATGATGGATTATGTCCTCACCCGGCGCGGTTTGCGTGCGACAATTGTCGGAGCAACATCCGGTGATACCGGCGGTGCGGCAATCGATGCATTCCGTGGCCGCGAGCGCACCGACATCTTTATCCTTTTTCCGGATGGCCGTGTCTCCGATGTGCAGCGCCGGCAGATGACGACACCGGCGGATGCTAACGTCCATACGCTGGCGTTGACTGGAAACTTCGATGATTGCCAGGCGATCGTCAAAGGGATGTTCAATCATTTCGACTTCCGCGACAGGGTTGCCTTGTCTGGGGTCAACTCGATCAACTGGGCGCGTATCCTGGCCCAGATTGTCTACTATTTCACGGCAGGAGCCGCACTGGGTGCTCCTCACCGGAAAGTCTCCTTCACTGTTCCAACCGGAAATTTCGGCGATATCTTCGCCGGGTATGCTGCAATGAAGATGGGGTTACCGGTCGAAAAACTGGTTGTCGCGACGAATGTGAATGACATTCTGGCGCGCACCGTGGAGACGGGTCGTTATGAAAAACGCGGTGTTGCTCCGACAATCTCTCCCTCTATGGATATTCAGGTCTCGTCGAACTTCGAACGACTGCTGGCCGAAGTGTGTGGCAGGGACGGCGAAAGTGTCCGCCGGATGATGAACCAGCTCGCTCAGTCGGGCAGTTTCACCATCGAAGAGGGGCCGCTTCGCGAAATCCGGGCTCATTTTGGAGCCGGCCGTTGCAACGAGGAGGAGACAGCGGCGACCATAGAGGAAGTCTGGAAGGAAGCAGGCTATCTTCTTGATCCGCATACAGCAATTGGTGTGCACGTGGCAAAGAACCATGATGATGGTGTTGCCCCCATGGTTGTTCTGGGAACGGCTCATCCGGCTAAATTTCCGGATGCTGTTGAAAAAGCCTCTGGCGTCCGACCGGAACTGCCGGATAACTTAAAAGAAATGATGACTGCGGAGGAGCGCCAGCAGGTTTTGGCGGCAGAGCAGGACGTGGTGGAACGATATATCGAAGATCACGCCCGGGCCGTCACCGCCAGGGTGTAACTATATGAAAGTACAAACAACGGTTCTCGACAACGGGTTGACGGTCGTCACCGACCAGATGCCTTACCTGAAGACTGCAGCACTCGGCATATGGGTCCGAACGGGCTCGCGTGCTGAAGCTGTGCATCAGAACGGCATCACCCATCTTCTGGAACACATGGCTTTCAAGGGTACAAAATCCCGGACAGCCCGTGGCATTGCGGAAGAGATCGAGGCCGTCGGTGGTGAGCTGAATGCCTCCACAAGCATTGAGCATACCAACTATTATGCGCGTATCCTGGCCGAAGACATGCCGCTGGCGGTCGATATTCTGGCCGATATTCTGCAGAATTCGACTTTCGATGCCCAAGAGCTTGCACGCGAACAGCACGTCATACTTCAGGAAATCGGGGCCGCTGCCGATTCGCCCGAAGACCAGGCCTTTGACCTGTTCCAGGGAACAGCTTGGCCGGACCAGGCCATCGGAAGGCCGATCCTTGGAACCCCGGAAACAGTTCAGGGGTTCGACCGCGATTCCCTGAATTCTTATCTGTCGGACAGGTATCGCGCTCCCGACATGGTGCTTGCCGCTGCCGGGGCTGTCGACCACGACGAGTTTGTTGCCCTGGCCAGAGAGAGGCTGGGAAGCTTCAACAGCGATGCGGCTGCCCAGGAAACCGAAGCCCGATATGGCGGCGGGGAGACCTTGCGCAGCAAGGACCTGATGGAAGCACAAGTGCTGATCGGCTTTGAGGGACGACCATACAAGTCTCAGGATTATTATGCGATCCAGATCCTGGCCTCTGTTCTGGGCGGCGGCATGTCGTCACGGCTATTCCAGGAAATTCGCGAAAAACATGGTCTCTGTTACGCCATTTACAGTTTCCATTGGGCGTTTTCCGACACAGGTCTCTTTGGTCTGCACGCAGCAACAAGCCATGAAGATCTTCAGGCTTTGATGCCGATGATCGCTGGTGAGCTTGTTTCAGCCAGCCAGACGATCACTGACGAAGAGGTCGCAAGGTCGCGTGCGCAAATCCGCGCCGGCCTAATGATGGCTCTGGAAAGCCCGGCGGCGCGTGCAGGGCAAATCGCGCGTCAGATACTGGTCCATGGCCGTGTCCTTACACCGGACGAGATTTCCGGTAAGATCGAAGCGGTAACGGCTGCGGATCTGCGAAGGGTTGCCCACGAAACATTTGTCGGAACCACACCGACCCTGACCGCAATCGGCCCGGTCGACGGCATCATGAATGCAGGTGAACTGACCGGACGGTTGCAGCAAAGCCCGGTGTTGCGGGCGGCATCATTGTAACTTGGCGGAGTGCGGGGCATGGCACTGCTACGGCCGGGATCATCACCTGACGCCGAACTGCTGATAGAAGCAGGCGAATACTATCTGCGCCCGCCGATCATGTCCGATTTCAGGCCCTGGGCGGAGTTGCGCGCCGAAAGCAGGCGGTTTCTGAAACCATGGGAGCCGCTCTGGCCGTCGGACGATCTGACCAAGTCCGGGTTCCGCCGTCGTCTGAGGCGTTACGCCAAGGACCGAAAGGACGGCAAGAGTCTGTCTTTCCTGCTGTTCCATACCAGAAAAGATGAAATTCTCGGTGGACTGACCCTCAGCAATGTTCGTCGTGGAGTCAGTCAGACGGCAACGCTCGGCTATTGGATGGGACAAAGGCACTCTGGAAAAGGGCATATGTCATCGGCCGTCGCCATGATCTTGCCGTTTTGTTTCGACGTGTTGAACCTTCATCGAATTGAAGCGGCGTGTATTCCATCCAACACGCCGTCCATCCGTCTCTTGGAGAATGCCGGTTTCCGCCGAGAGGGGTACGCGCGCAACTATCTGTTAATCAACGGCACATGGCAGGACCACCTGCTCTTTGCCTGTTTGGCGGAAGACCACGCGTCCCGTGCCGGAAAAACTTCTCCCAGTGTCGAAGGTATCTTGAAAGAATTCTTGTGACATGAGCAACAACCCGGTAGTTCTTCGCCTCATGTCGATTTCGTTACCGGATTCAATCAGCAACGTGTTGAGAAGCTTTGTCATTGCTCTTTGTGTAATTGTCTCGCTGCTTGCCGCCCCATTGGCGCAGGCTTTGGAGCCAATTCCCGTGCCGATCGATATTGAAGCGCTCGATATCACCAATTCAATCGACCTCCATCGCGACGCCGGCACCCGGCTGCAGGTCTCAACGGCGCCTGGTGCCGACGGGATCGTTCGCCGGATCGAAGTGCCTTCCAGGGATGGCACCAACACTAACTGGGCCGTCTTTGCACTCGCAAACACAAGTGACGAGCAGATCGACCGGCTGATCGTGGCGCCGAACTACAAGCTGGTTGGTTCGGATATGTTCTGGCCGGATCTGGGGTCGTCGCGTATTGCGACAATTACGCCGAGCCAGGGAATTGCCCCTCAGCGGCAGAAAAGCCTTGAGGACGATGTCTTCCTGGTAACGCTTGATCCGGGGTCGATTGTAACTTTCGTCGCCGAGTTGACGACGCCTAACCTTCCGGAAATCCGCATCTGGGAACCGGACGTCTACGAAGAGACGATCAACGCCTACACGCTGTACCGTGGTATCATCCTTGGAATTTCAGGCCTTCTGGCACTGTTTCTGACCATTTTGTTCGTCGTCAAGGGAACGGTCATGTTTCCCGCAACGGCGGCGCTTGCCTGGTCGGTTCTGGCCTATTTGTGCATCGACTTCGGTTTCTGGGGCATGGTGTTCAATCTCGAAGGTGGCGGCAGCCAGCTTGCACGTGCATGCGCGGAAGTGATGCTTGCGGCAAGTCTGCTGATCTTCCTCTATGCCTATCTCAACCTGAACCGTTGGAACATTCACTATTCCCATCTGGCGTTGACGACCCTGATTTTGATTCTCGGACTTCTGGGTGTGGCCGTCTGGGATCCGTCGATAGCGGCCGGTATCGCGCGGCTTGCTCTCGGTCTGATCGGGGTTCTCGGTTTTGTGACAATCGCCGTTCTCGCCTTCCAGCACTACGACCGCGCAATTTTGCTAATCCCGACCTGGTGTCTTCTAATCGCCTGGCTGGTCGGGTCCGCGATGACCGTAACCGGGTTTCTGTCGAACGACATTGTCCAACCTGCACTTGGTGGCGGTCTGGTGCTGATTGTTCTCCTGATCGGTTTCACCGTCATGCAGCATGCTTTTGCCGGCGGTGCGATCGCACAAGGGTTGATTTCGGATGTCGAGCGCAAGGCGCTGGCACTGACAGGTGCTGGAGATATCATCTGGGACTGGGATATCGACCGGGACCGGATTTTCACCGGCAACGAAGTCGAAGACCTTCTGAACCTGAAACACGGCACCCTGGAAGGTCCGGCACGTGACTGGCTGGAGGTTCTGCATCCGCAGGACAGGGATCGCTTCCGGGCGACGCTGGATGCCGTGATCGACCAACGGCGCGGCAAGGTCGTGCAGACATTCCGACTGCGTTCGGAGGACGGGCATTTCCGCTGGTTCCGGTTGCGGGCCCGCCCGATCATCGGCTCCGACGGTGAAGTGATCCGCTGTGTCGGCACGCTTCTTGACGTTACCGAGGAACGAACAGCTGAGGAGCGTCTGCTCCATGACGCGGTTCATGACAATCTGACCGGGTTGCCGAACCGGGAACTTTTTGTCGACCGGTTGCGCACCAGTGTTGTTCGATCCAAGGCGGAGGAAACCTCCAAACCGACGGTCCTTGTTCTCAATCTCGATCGTTTCAAGCAGGTCAATGACAGCATCGGCCTGTCCGCCGGAGACAGCATATTGTTGACGGTTGCTCGTCGTCTGGGGCGCCTGATTGGTCAACAGGACACGCTTGGCCGCCTTTCCGGCGACCAGTATGGACTGGTGTTGTTGTCGGAGCAGGAACCGGACCGGATTGTTGCGCTGGCCGATTCGCTGCGCAAGGCTGTCCGCGCACCGATCACATTTGGCGATCGTGAAATATTCCTGACGTGTTCGGTGGGAATTGCCTTCTTTGAGGGGGGCAAGCAAGGCGTGGAAGATATGTTGACCAACGCTGAGATTGCCCTCAACCACGCCAAGAGGCTTGGTGGTGACCGCCAGGAAGTGTTCCGCCCCATTCTGCGGCCTCTCGGCAAGAATGTCGTCGATCTGGAAGCCGATCTGCGCGACGCGATCAAGAAAGAAACGCTTGGAGTCTACTTTCAGCCGATCATTCGGCTGGAAGACCAGTCCATCGCAGGGTTTGAGGTTTTGGCCCGCTGGAACCATCCCAAGCGGGGGAAAATCGCCCCGTCGGAATTTATCCCGATAGCCGAGCAGTC
>NZ_JAILWL010000328.1 GCF_025698965.1 Roseibium sp. | reverse complement strand
GCAGGATGGTGCGCAGCTTGCTCAGATAGGCCTTTGCTTCGTCAGAGGACCGCAGATCCGGCTTGGATACGATCTCCATCAGCGCGACGCCGGAGCGATTCAGGTCGACGAAAGACATGGTCGGGTGCTGGTCATGGAGAGACTTGCCCGCATCCTGCTCAAGATGAAGGCGCTCGACGCCGATCTCGACCTGTTCGTCCGGCATGTCCAGAAGGATCTTGCCCTCGCCAACGATCGGCTGCTTGAACTGGGAAATCTGATAGCCCTGCGGCAGATCCGGATAGAAATAGTTTTTCCGGTCGAAAACCGACTTGAGATTGATCTCGGCCTTCAGGCCAAGCCCGGTTCGAATTGCCTGACGCACGCATTCCTCATTGATCACCGGCAGCATGCCGGGCATGGCCGCGTCAACAAGGCTGACATTGTCGTTCGGGTCTTTGCCGAACTCGGTCGAGGCGCCGGAAAAGAGCTTGGCTTCGGACGTGACCTGGGCGTGAACTTCCATGCCGATCACGATTTCCCAGTCGCCGGTCGCGCCCTTGATGAATTTCTTCGGGTCGGGTGTGCGTACGTCGACAATCGTCATTTTCGTCAAAAATCCTGTTCTAAGCTAGGCCGCGCCATGGCGAATAGCCGGCAAGAAATGTTGCGGCGCGATTTGTGGTCTCATGACCTATTCGGGAATTGCCTCGCCTGCAAGGATTTCCTTGCGCGAAATGCACGCTTTCGCACAGACGGAGGTCATTCTTTCACCGGGAGCCTGAATGCGCTCCGGCCTGCGGTAGCACCCTGGGTTTCTCATGTTGCCAGATTGTCAGGAGGCAGAGCTACCAATCGGGTTGCTGGATGCCGGGTTCTGTGCCTTCCCGGTACGCATGATGAAGCCGATCAGAACCGCAACTGCCTGGTAAAGCTCGATCGGAATTTCCTGATCCAACTCTATCTGGGACAACGCTTCCGCCATCATCGGATTCTCTTCAATCGGCACACCTGCTTCACGGGCAATCTGTTCGATTTGTTCGGCAACCGAACCTGCCCCCTTCGCCGTAACAACCGGTGCCTCACCCTTTTCGTATTGAAGCGCTACGGCCAGTTTCTTTTCCGGAATGTCTTTCTCGGGCATATCAAACTCCTCAAGACTGCCGGTCGATCAATGCGCCGTATTTTGCAGCAGTTTTAGGTGGTAGTCCCCGGATCAGGCGGAGTTCCTGAAGGTCCAGCCCAGCATCGGCAAAGGCGGCCTCCATGGTGTTGCGCACCGAATTCAGGTTTTCAAATGTCTCCTTACGATCCACCCAAAGGCTCGCGTAAGTTCCGCCGCCACGCAGGCTGATCGCAGCTTCCAGAGGGCCGGTTGCCGTCAGATCCATGGCAAAGCGCAGCCGCCACGCAGGTTCGCCATCTTCTTCAGTGTTGTTCCCGCTGCCATCCCTGCCGATCTGCATTTGCAAGACCGCTGTTTCCTGGCCAAGGGCAAGTGGCAATTCCAACACGAGATCCATTGGACGTGAGCTCGTCTGTGCGCCCTCATCTGCCGTCAACCCGGCATTGACCAACTGGGTCAAACGCATTCGGGCAAGTGCGGAATCGGTTTCCCTCAACAGGGACTGCAGGTTCAGCTGTGCCGAATCTGCCCAGACACCGCTTGCCCTTTGCTGTGCCTGCCCCCGCGGGGCGCCTTGCCGGGTCGGATGAGCCGGTTGATTTGCCGGGCGGGCGATGCTCGTCTCGGCGCCAAGTTGTTGCAGGAGTGCCTTGAAGGACAAAAGGGCCGATTTCAGATCAGGGATCGTAGTTGAGGTCCCACCAGGCGGTTGCGCAATCTGCGCTTCCCGGAACAGGCCGCTCATGCGAACCGCCTGCTGCAAGTCTTTTCCGGCCAGTGTCTGAGATGGGTTCAACCTCAGCCCCAGAATCTGCTGCATCGCCTTGACGACCGGATCGGGAAGAGACGTTCTGCCATTTGCCTGTGCCGTTGCAAGACTACCGATCTGGGCAAACAGACTTCCAAGACCGGATTGCTGTTCGGCAAGCGGCTGTTGCAACTGACTGACGAGCCGATGAACGGGCGTCTGTGTCGCTGCCAGATTGCCGCCCTGTGTTGAGGACAACGTAGCAGGCGAGCTCCTCACCGCCGGATAGGGTTGAGACGGAATTGCTCGCCCTCCAGGATTTTCAATCCGTAAGGTTTCGGCTGCAACACGGGCTCCGGAGGTTTCTAAAGCAGCGGGTCTGGATACGTTTTGCGGTGCTGCTCCCGAGTTGGTCGTCTGATTGCCGGGGCGTGAATCTGGAGCCATAGCCGGAGGAGAGGGAGAAGCACTCGCGCCTGAATTCAGTGCCGATGTTGGGCCAGCGGACACGACAGGTGGCCCAGCTTGAGGTGATATAACTCCAGTAGATACGCTTGAAGGCGTACCACCCACCGGAACAGGCGCTGGCCGGGAAAAATTCTGAACCGGGCCTGGCGAGGCTGAACCCGCTGGCAATGAACCTGGTTGTCTAACACCGGTCTGCGATGAATTCACATTCGATCCAGCAGACGGCAAAGGAGGAGCCAGCTGCTGCTTAGAAGTGGCACCTTGGGGCGAAAAACTCACCGAACCTGGCTGGTCTGATGCCACCGGAGGTAAAGACGCGATCTGATGGCTGGCTGCTCTTGATGGTGCGTTTACCTGAGGAGCTGCACCTGGGGCTGTGGTCGCATTGCTGACCTGAGCACCGGTCAGTGAGTTGGCGACACGGCTAGTAGCTCCAGGTCCAGAAACGTCTTTAGTCGCTCCGGTTTGCAGCGCTGGTTGTAGCTGGGAGTTGCGAACGTCCGTCAAACCGGATGAGCTTCCCGCAGGCTGCGCTCCTGTTGCACCAGGCTGAACGTGCTGCGGCGATGCTTGCGCAAGCGACCGCTGTCCCGCCGCATTACCGGAGGTCTGCGTTTGAGACACGGGCTGAGCTGTTCGTGGTGCCGGTGCATCGGACGGATTGGCTGGTGAAGTCGAGTTTCCAATCGACGTACGGGAGCCCCCTTCCCCGCCGGTTGGTGGTTGTTTCAACCGTCCTGTTTCTCGCGAGACAGGCTGTGGTGAGGCTTGAGAAGAGTTTGGTGAAGCGGGCGCTGAAACACCTGAGCCACTAGCAGGTGGAACAGGTGCATTCCGGTTGGCGGAAGCTGCTGTTCCGGTATCAGTTGCCGGAGTGACTGTTGTTGGTGGTGCGGTATTTTGAGCACCTTGCGCGGTCGGCTGTGCCGAATTTGTCGACACTTGAACAAGATGCGCGACAACCGGAGCAGACCTTACCGCATTTCCACCGGCCGCCTGTTGTCCCTGTCCGCCCGGCACTCCCAAACCAGTGGCAGTCTGAGACTGCTGTGCCTGCGCAGGCAGAGTGCCGGCAGGCTTACCAATTGAAAGCTGGATTTCGGGCTGCTGCTTGCTCCCGGAGACTGTAACGGTTACTTCGGTACCGACCGGAAGCGGAGCAGGAATACGCAAATCGATTTTGGTGTCCGCAGCACTCAGGCGCACGATACCCCCAGGCATGTTCGCTTCGACTTTGGCCTGTATCTGGGTTCCTGGCTCCAGTTTCTGAACGACTGAAGATCCACTTGCATTCTGGGGGAGCGGTTGGGTGCTCACCGTTTCGACCATCACACCGTCTCCAGGTGTTTAGACCCTACCTTTGAGTATGATTTCTGACAGGCGCATATGGCGCTGCAACAGAATCAACTTCGCGAGTATGGCCGCTTTCACAGCCTCTGGCCAGAAGCGGGTGTTGATACTGATCAAAGATCGGACTCCCAAAGTGGCGCATATTGTGCGGCAATCGCCGGTATTGACGCACGCACACCACCACCGGCCACAAACAAAAGAGCTGTGCCGAAACCTCCCTGGACACCGCCCGGAAGAAGGAGAGACCGAGTGAACTGGATGGATCGCCTCAACGAGCGCGCCGAACTGATGGGACGCATGCTTGATACCATCGGCGCTATGAAGAACGTGCCCGTTAGCATGCAGGCTGACATGGATCTTCGCAGCGCAGCTTTCCGCTGCATCAATTGCAGGGAAACCGATACCTGCATGCGATGGCTCGAGGAGCACCCTGATGGAGCCGAAAGAGCTTTGCCGGAATGTCCAAATGCCGAACTGTTCAACAGTTGGCTGGATACCTGACCTCGGGAACCGCAGCTGGTTCCTATGTGCCGGGCTTCAACCCTGCGTACGGCGCCGGTTGAGCCAATAGGCTGCGCTGCCTGCAAGGGCACCTCCGACAAAGCGGAATGGGAACATTGCCAGGGCACCGGCGTCCTGGGAAATAGGTTGCGGCAGTTGAAGAAGCCCGACGGCCGTCTCAAGAATGAGTGACAGGGCCGCGGCCGCGAAGCCGGCAATCCAGAGTTTGCCTGGCTGATCCGCACGCCAACCGAGATATGCTCCGATCAGCAGAGCGAACGGATTGAGCAAGCCGGACAATCCAAAAAGATCAAACCAAGTATCAGAGAGCGTCATCATTTTTCCCTCATAACGTCGGCAGCATTAAAAAGCGAGGGAATTTCAGTTTCATTCACGTGACGGTGCCACGACAAATTTTATCGCCTTAAGAGTGAAGCTGCCCTAACTTTTGCAACTTATGATTTTATGTATAGTTGTTAATAACAGCATTTTCTCAAAAACAAGCTCAACCGTTGCCGTAGTATTGCCCATTTTGTTTTTTCGGACCTTGTGGTACCATGATTCAACGTAGTATTGCTCATCATCTGCCCTTCGAGGCAGACCATATTTCAATTAAGTTGTTAAATTCATGCCTTTACTCAATTCCACACAATCCGACGATCCTACTGTCGCAGCTCTAAGCAAATCGGACCGCCGACTTGCCATTCTCTGCAGCTATTGCGGCCGATTCCGGTATATGAATTGTTCAAAATTTTCCAGCGACCGGAAGGTCTCTGCACTCAGTCAGGATCTTCGATGCGGAACCTGTGGATCTGATGACGTGAAAGCCGTTGCCGTGTCCCGCAATCCGGAAAACGGCTATTGGCCCGCTGAACGCAGCTGACTGTATTTTCTCAACTGGCTCCTACGCTCAGCATGCAACCGTTGAGACGCATTCTTGCAACAGTGGGACGAAGATTTAGACCTTACGGCGTTTCCCACAGTCCGCCCGATTGCCGCACCCGAACACTCATGCTATAGGCGCCGCATCTGTTTGAGAGGTTTTATGCGCGGATCACGCGAGTCCCGATAGTCCCCGGCTGCCTTCAGCTGGGGTAATGCACATCAGCACTGCATGCGAATTGCTGCAGTGGCTGCGGAATTGCATTTAAATTCAGGCTTCTCAAAATCAATGGACATTTCCAAAGCCGAACAGCGGGTTTTGCACCTGCTGGCTCAAGGCGGCTATATCCTTGTCGAAAAGAACGAGGACGGCCGTATCATCAATCAGGAAACCGTCACGCGAGACGGTTGGTACTGGGGCGGGTGCTCACTCCACCTGTTTCGCAAACTCAAATACAAGCGCCTCATCGCATCCAGGAACAGCGGTCCCTACAAGATCACGCAATTGGGTTTGAGGCGCGTTCGTTCGCAGCTGGACAATCGCTAGTCTGCAGGTGATATCCAGACAGGAAACAAAGAGCGCGCCGGACATCGGCGCGCTCCATTTTCATCTCTTGGGTGATGTTAGCCGATCTTGGCGTCGTCTGCCCTCTTCACAGCGACAATCGAAGAGCGGGCCAGTTTGCCATCACCGTCCGGGAACGGTGCCTTCGGGTGCTGGATGCCGACAAAGAGCGTTCGCTTGTCTGCAGACCAGGTAATACCTGTTACTTCCGCACCAAACGGAACCGTCATGAAGCGCTCTATGCACCCGCTCACAGGATCGCCAACCAGCATCTGGTTGTTGCCCATGCCGGCGAAGTCTTCTTCGTTCTTGTCGTTGCCATCGGTCTGGATCCAGAGTAGGCCCGTGGTGTCGAACATCATGCCGTCCGGCGAGTTGAACATGTTGCCGGAATTGATGTTTTCCGATCCTGCATAGAGGCCTTCCTTGACGTCGGGGTTACCGGCCATCACAAACAGATCCCACTTGAATTTCGGATCCACGTGATCGTCGTTTTCCGGGTACCACCGAACGATTTGACCGTAATGGTTTTCCTCACGCGGGTTGGGGCCATTGACCGGTGTCGCATCACCGCCTGCATTCGGTTTGATACCGCGGTTCTTGTTGTTGGTCAGTGCACAGTAAGCTTCAATCGCCACTGGATTGACCGCAACCCATTCCGGACGATCCATGGTCGTGGCACCCACTTTCGATGCCGCCATGCGGCTGTAGATGCAGATTTCCGGAAGAGGCATGCCGGTTGTTTCTTCGGTCAGCGCAAGCCACTCGCCTGTCCCGTCGTCATTGAACTTTGCGACATGCAATGTGCCTTTATCCAGCAAGCTGGCGGTCGATGCACCCGGGGTGTAGACGTCGTCAGAGACGAACTTGTACAGGAATTCGCCGCGCTCATCGTCGCCCATATAAACGATGACACGGCCGTCACGGGCCAGAGCGCAAGCTGCATTTTCGTGCTTGAACCGACCAAGAGCGGTGCGCTTGACCGGTATGGATGCCGGATCGCCTGGATCGATTTCAACGATGTAACCCGCACGACGCGGCTCGTTGACATTCTTGGAAATATCAAATCGCTCATCGAATTTCTGGTAGTCGTAGCGGCTTTCCAGACCGATGCCGTAGCGCTTGAAATCTTCCGGAACCTGGAAGCTTTCGTCGGAGGAGCCGAAGTAACCGTTGAAGTTTTCTTCGCAGGTCAGATAGGTGCCCCATGGGGTCTTGCCGGCGCCACAATTGTTGAAAGTGCCCAGTGATTTCGTACCGGTCTGATCCGCTGCCGTTTTCAGAAGATCATGACCCGCTGCCGGGCCGGACAGTTTCATCGGCGTATTGTGTGTAATGCGGCGGTTGAGTGGGCTGTCGACAACGACCTGCCAACCATCCTCTCGTTCAATGACTTCCATGACTGCAACGCCTTGGAGGTTTTGCAGCTTTTGCACATCTTCGACGGATTGTGGCTTGCCTTCTTCCGTGTGCGGCAGGTTGATTTTCGGGTTTGCGTATTCGTGATTTACGGCAATGACCTGCTTGTCACCGATCACAAACAGCTCCATGCCGTCCGTGTTCTCGCCGAATACCCGATCAGAGGTTGCTGGGTCGCCACCTGTGCCGTGATCGAAATCGGTTGCATCGGAGAACAGTTTGTCCCCCCACTTCACCAGAATGTCCCAGGTATATCCGTCCGGGACGTGAACGGTTGAATCTGTCGCGATTGAAATAGGTTGGAAGGCGAAGCGGTCGGATTCCAGTGCCTGTACGGATGTCGAGCCAAGCAGGTTCGCGCCAACACCCATTGCTGCTGCGCCAGAACCGAAGGCGACGAGCCCGCCCAGGAAGCCGCGGCGGGACAGCCCCGCTTCAACGATGCGATCGAATTCAGTTGTTTCATCGGTTGGACGAACCAATTCGTCCCATTCGTCCCAGGACAAA
>NZ_JAILWL010000327.1 GCF_025698965.1 Roseibium sp. | reverse complement strand
GCTGGGGCACAGGAAAATCGCCCATGTCACCGGTCCTCAGGACAATGTCCTCACGCATGCAAGACGGGAAGGAATGTTGGCCGAAAGAGCCCGTCTTGAGTTACCTGTTCGCGAGGAGTGGATCATGCGCGGCGACTTTTCCCTCGAGTCGGGTCGTCGGGCTGCAGAGAAAATTGTCGCCATGAAAGATCGGCCGACCGCTGTATTCTGCGCCTCGGATCAGGTCGCTTTCGGCTTGATGTCGACTTTGACGTCAAATGGGCTGCGTGTACCGGAAGACATTTCGGTCGTTGGTTTCGACGACATTGAGTTGTCGGAGTTCTATGTTCCAGCCCTGACCACAATCCGCCAGGACCGCAGAGCTCTCGGTCAAAAGGCCGCGGCGCTTCTGCTGGCCTGTATAGACCCCGATCATTCAATTGCACTCGATCGTGAGGCGCCTGTCGTGGTTGATGTGGAACTCGTTGTCCGCCAAAGTGCTGCAGCCTTGACGCCTTGAGATCGGACAAGAACCAGTCAACACTTGGCAGGTGCCGCCAGTATTTCGACGAAACGGTCGGCCGATCCCAAGACGCATTCGAGCGCTTGAGCGTGCTTTCAAGGCAAAAGACTTGGTGGATTGCGCGCGGTTCCCGCATTTCGGCCGTGCGATGTGGTCGAGATTTCTTAAAATTGCAACTAATAATACAACCAGTCGGTGCAACTTCCGTAACGGCACATGATCAATTCAAAGGCGTATCTTTGCAAATTGAGAAAATATATTCTCTCTAGGTAAATATTACCTACTATATTTTTGACTTTAATTTGCGGGAGTTTTTCTTAGTCTTTGATGCTTTCACTTTAATTACATTTTCGAAGCAATTTAATTCATGATTTTAGCGTTTAGTTAACTTGAATGTGGCATTCTGAAAACATCGGAAACATTTGGTGGTAAAAATGCGGATTCTGACCGTCAGCCTATTCGTGTCGCTTTTTGTGATATTTTTTCACCCCGAAAACGCTTCAGCACAGTCCGAATTAAAGGTCGTCGGAACAGGTGATGGCCTCGAGATGCTGCGCGAAATCGGTGAGGGTTTTTCAGCAGAGCACCCCGATATTCAGCTTTCCATTCCACCAAGCATCGGTTCTGGCGGCGGCATTGCGGCTGTAAGTTCCGGAACTGAGCGTCTTGGCCGTGTCGCTCGTCCATTGAAAGACAGCGAAGTCGAATATGGGCTCGTCTATCTGCCAATTGCCAAAATACCGAGCGCAATCTTCGCGCATCCTTCAGCCGGTATCGAAGAGCTTACCAGCGAGGAGCTCGTAAAATTGTATTCCGGCGAAATCAAAAACTGGTCCGAACTCGGCGGTGCAGACATGCGTGTGCGCCTGGTCCGGCGCGAGGATGCGGACAGTACTTTGCAGGTGTTACGTGCCTCGATGCCGGGCTGGAACGACCTGGAAATTTCCCGTCGTTCAAAAACGGCTCTCACCACCCAGGATGCGGTCTCCACGGCGCGGGATGAGAAAGGGGCGATTGCCTTTGGTCCCTATGCCCGTCCCCTCGAGGAAGGATTGACAATCGTCAAGATCAATGGCGCCCATCCGACGGATGAAACGTATCCGAGCGCAGTGACACTGGCCTTGATCTACAAGGACGGTACGCTTGATGACCAAATGAAAGCCTTCATCGACTTCAGCCATTCTGACAAGGCTCACGAATTGATGAAGAACTATGGTGGCGTGCCGATCAAGAAATAGCACCCTGGTAAAGCATGATACGTCACTCGTCCCTTCTCTGGCATTACACATATGGCGCTGTTTTCACAGCGCTATGTGCGTTTGCGGGTTTGATCGGACTGGTTGCCTATCAGCTTGAAGACAGCATGGCCCGTCAGCAGACGGAGCTGCAGCAACTTTCTCATACACGACTGCTCGAAGCACTGATCGCCGACGTCAAACTTGCCGGAACACGTCTTGAGTTCCTGTTCGAAGACAGGCTACGGCGTGTCAGTGCTGTCGCCGAACGTCAGGAAACCGGGAATGCCGTCAGTTCCCGCAACGTCGTTGCGATGTCGGAACTGCTCGGACCGGCAATGGAACTGGCCGATGTCGACGGTATCGTTGTGCTTGACGAAGAAGGTCGGGTAATCGGTGCTTCGTCCTATGAAGCCGATCTGGTGACACTGGGATCCAGAATTAGAGACTTCAGTTTCTTTAGCGAAATCGACAAATCGCTGCAGGAAAGCCTTCCCGGCGAAAGTCTCGTCTATTCGAAGCTCATGCCTTTGTCCGAGACCGGGATCTTTGTTCCCGGAGACAATATCAATACGCTCTCCCAAGTCATTTTTGTTCCGGTCTTCGACGATTTCGGTTACGTCATCGGCGGACTGCTCGCACAGCGCTGGCTGCGTCCGAATGAACCGATCCTGGTTGACCTGGCAAAAATCAACTCGTTCGAACTGGCGGTTGTCCATGACAATCAGGTCATTTCGCGTGGCAATTTCGACGGTGTTCTGGCCGACCTTGATCGAGCTCCGGATGCGCCGAATATCACGCTGAACGGAGAACATGTCATTGAGTGCGGCGTTCCTGTCTATCCGATGACGGTCTGTGCGTTGCTGCCGATCGAGAAGCTTACCGAGACCCAAAACGAATTGACGAGGATCGGAACCGAAGAAGAGGCAAAACTTCTCAGATGGTTGTTTCTGTTCGGTCTGCTGACACTGGTCGCCTTTGCTTCGGTTGCTTTTCTGCTGTCGCGGCAGATCACCCGACCCTTGACCAACATAACACGGGTGCTTTCGGGTATCGCGGCGGGTGATTTTGAAAGCAAGGTTGTCGGAACCGAGCGTCTTGATGAGGTGGGAGACATTGCACGGTCTGTTGTGTCCTTGCAGCGCTCCGTCAAGGAACGTGATGCGCTGCGGGTCCGTGTACACGAGAAAAACACGATCCTGAAATCTCAGGAAGCCATGTTGCGCGAACAGAATATCCTGTTTGATGCAGCGCTCAACAACATGTCACATGGTCTGTGCATGTTTGATGCCGCTGGAAAGCTGATTGTATCCAATCAACGGTTTGCGGAACTGTTCGAGCTGGACCCGAAATCCCTGAAGCCCGGCATGACCACAAATCAGCTTGCGGCGCTGCAGAATGTTGAAAAGCTTGATTCCGATCTTGAGGAATCTCTCGAACTTCACTTCCATCACGGACCGTCCAGTAACGCGACACAAAGCACGGAAATGGTGAAAATCCGTTCCGGCCGGATCGTCCTGACCACCCGTCAGCCGCTGTCGGATGGTGGATGGGTTGCGATCTCCGAAGATATAACGGAACGTCAGGAAGCAAGGGACCGCCTGGCATTCCTCGCGCGCCATGACATTCTGACGCAATTGCCCAACAGGATTGAATTCCGGGACCAGATGGAACTTCTATTGAAGCGCCAGCAGGTTCAGGGTGGAAAATTCGCGGTCCTGTGCCTCGATCTTGACGAGTTCAAAACAGTCAACGATTCCCTGGGGCATCCCATTGGCGACGAATTGCTCCGTCAAGTCGCGGAACGGCTGAAAACGCTGATCAGCGACCGGGAGCTTGTTGTGCGCCTCGGTGGCGACGAGTTTGCAATTCTTTCTGATCTTCCGGCTGATTTGAGAGCGATCGATGAGCTTTCCCAGTCGGTTATCTGGGAATTGTCGCAACCCTTCCAGATTGCGGATCATGAAATCGTCATTGGCGTGAGCATCGGCATTTCAGTTGCCAAGGGTGATGGAATTGCCGGTGACGAATTGTTCAAACAGGCAGATCTCGCGCTCTATCGTGCAAAGGAAGACGGACGAAACACGCACAGGTTCTTTGAAGAAGATATGGGCACGGCGGTGAACGACCGCAGAGAACTGATCACGGATCTTCGAAATGCTATCTCGAATGGTGAGCTGGAACTCTATTTCCAGCCGCAATATTCGCTGCAGACTCAGGAAGTTTCCGGCTTTGAGGCACTTGTTCGCTGGCATCACCCGACGCGGGGCATGGTGTCACCCGGAGAATTCATTCCGCTTGCGGAAGATACCGGATTGATCATGCCGCTTGGCGAGTGGGTGCTGAACGAGGCCTGTCGCATCGCTGTGACCTGGCCTGACCATCTGCGCATTGCGGTGAACCTGTCGCCCCGTCAGTTGCGCGGCCATGCGTTCGGACCGGTTCTCATCACGGCACTCGCCAAATCGGGCCTGTCACCGGATCGCTTGGAACTGGAAGTGACAGAGAGCGTGTTGCTCACCGATTCTGAAGATGTTCTGGACGCTTTGCATCAGGCCAAGTCGCTCGGTGTGAAGGTGTCGATGGACGACTTCGGCACAGGCTATTCTTCGCTCAGTTACTTGCGCCGGTTCCCGTTTGACAAGATCAAGATCGACCAGTCTTTTGTCCGCTCGATGGCCTATTCAGACGACTCCATTTCTATCGTCAAGGCTGTGATTGAACTTGCGAAAAACCTGGACATGACAACGACAGCCGAAGGTGTTGAAACAAAGCAACTCCTGGATATGCTGACCGAGATAGGGTGCACCGACGCGCAAGGATATTTCCTCGGCCATCCGCTACCGGTCGCCGAAACGGAAGAGCTGATCTATGCCGGTCAGACATCGCTGAAGACCGCGGCACAATAAGCCTGATAAACAAAGTGAGATCTGGAAGGCAGGTCGTCGGTGCTTGCCGGCTTAACTTGCCGCTGCCGACGCAAAGGGCGTTTTGGCCTTCCTGAGGATCGTGTTTGCCAGCGTGCGCAGGCCGTTGCTTTCTTCCGCAACATAAAACGGATCGGCGTAAAACGTTGCTCCTGCCGCAAGTGCCAGCTCTCGGGTTGCCTCCACATGAGACGGAGCGCCGGCGGAATAGACGATATGATCCTCCGTCAAGTCGCCAAGAAGTTCATATGGCCGCGCCTTCATTACCGTTTCATCATCGCCGTCGCTCGCTGTCAGCGTGATCGGGATGCCACGGTTGCGCAGCCAGCGTACGGCATCGCGCATGTATAGCCCCTCGCGGGTGCGGGAACCGACAATCATTTTGATTTCGCGATCAGGCTGACCCAGGCTTGCGGCAACGGCAATCGACCAGATCGGTGCAAATCCGGTTCCGGTAGATGTCAGCACGAGTGGTTCTGGCTGGCGACGCAGAAACCCGTTGCCGAATGGACCGCGAAGCTTGACGCTGTGTCCCTTGTCGATTTCGGACCCCAGCTTCGACGAGACGATGCTGTTGGGATAAACCTTGATGTGAAAGACAACGACGTCGAGTTCAGCGTCGAGGTTGAGCGGCGTGGTCGGGCTGTAGTCCCTGGGCGGATATCCGGCAAATGTCGCTCGCAGATATTGGCCGGGTAGCCAGGTTACTCGTTTTGCGGTCCGCACGCGAACTTCCAGGTAGTCTTCCTTGATCTTGCGGATGCTTTCCACCGTGCCCTTGATGGTTTTCACGATCGGCACGGGATCGTAGGAAATTTCCGCGTCACCCTCCAGCACGGCCAGGCATCCCAGAACCGAGTTTTTCTCGCGTGTCCCCAGATCGTCGACGTCACCGCTCAAAACCCTTACGCGGCAGGTTTCGCACTGACCTGAACAACAGTCATGCGGCAGGACCAGACGTCCTCCGAGGCCCGCATCAATCAGCGTGTCCCCGACATTCGCCTTGATCTTCTTACCGTTGATTGTGACGGTGCAGGTGCTTTTCGACATGTGGTTCGTCCGTGCTCTTGAGGCGGGGAGTGGCTCAGTTGAAAGTCAGGCGCAGGGGGCGGGAGTGTCTTGTATGGCGGGTCTGATTGTGGTCGAAAACCGATACCCAGACGAACAAACCGTCTTCCATGGGAAGGTCCTGATCGTTGCCTGTATCCATGTCCCGGATGACTTCCAGTGTCCAGTAGCCGTCTTCCCATTTCGATGCGCCAATCAGGTCGGCGCGGCTCCCCTGGTATTCGCCGGTAATCAGAACGCCTGGAATTATGGTGCCAACCGGAATTTCAGCGTCCTTTTCGGGTGTATAAGGAACGCTTTCGGCATCGAACATCCACCACTGCGATCCTTCATCGTCAGTCGCGTCGACATCCATGTCGATATTGCCCATGAGAGCTGCCGTTTTTTTGTAGTCGACCGGAAGTCGCTTGACGCCGACGGTTTCCCGGTAGCCGGTCTCGGGAGAGCCCACATAGTTGTAGACATAGAATGATTTGCCTTCGTCGGCACCATACCCGGCGCTGTAGCGCTTTTTACCGGCGGCCTGACCTTCGTTCGGTTCCAGCGGCGTGCCGAACCACATGTCATCGACCCTGCCCAGCATACCGCCCCGCGATGCCTTCCACTGCCACACGTCAATCAGGCTGCCATCCGTCGTGTAGTGCAGACCGCGCCCGTGAAACGATGCAGGTTTGTCCGCAAGGGGTTTGGGTCCCATATGGGTCGACGCTCCGCCGCCGAATGCATCCGTCTTGGAAAACGCGACAGAGAACTTGTCTTCGTAATAGGCGGTCTCATCGGAAATATCGGCGCGGTTGTTGAGCATCCGCCAGCCTGCTTCGGTCTTTTCCAGGGGATGGCGCTTCAAGGATCGAGACGCATCGTTCCAGCGAAAGGCAAAGGCAATCTTGTCGCCAACCTGAACTGCCCTGACCTCAACCGTGGATTCTCCGGTGCCTTCAAGGCCCGATCCCTGTTGCGTTCTGACGAAGGCGGGCTTGGTGTCTCGCCACGCCGGATCGTCCAAAACCCCGTCCAGCTTGGGCAGTGCGCTGGCCTGCGCAACGATCAGGTCGTCCCTGGTGCTGAAATCGAGCATCACGGCGCCGGCGATGACCACAGCACCAAGTGCTGCCGCCTTTGCCAGAGGATAGCGGCCCATGCCGGGAAACTGGCGCAGGGATTGCGGCCGGAACAAACGCAGCAGCTGGCTCCACCCGCCATAGAAATAATGCAGGATCACATGCGCCACGATGTAGGTGAGCACGACAAGGGCGGAGATGTAATGAATGTCGACCAGGAAACCGCCATGCCCGAGATAGAGCAGGACGCCGGTCGCCGTCAGCGTCAGGACTGCCGCAAACAGGATCCAGTAGGCGATCACGTTGACTGCTGCAATCCGCAGTTTGTTGCTTGCCGGTAGGGTCAGGACCACGATTTTCTTGGAGGATATCCGCCGCTTCAAGCGGGCGAGCGACATATAGGCTGCATAAGCAAAAATAAGCGCCAGGACGAAAACAGCAGAGACGTAGTGCCACGTCCAAATCTCGCCTTGAGGCAGAATGGGCTCCAGGAGAATCGCAAACCGGGACCCTTCAGCGTCTGACGACAGTCTGAGCCCGGTCAGCAGACTTGTGACGATCGCAATGACCAGTGTCCAGTGAAGCAGGATGGTTCCAAGGTCACTGCGAACCGGGATCTTTGTTTCATCCGGTCTGCCTTTGGATTTGCCTGCCTTGTCTCCAGGAGAGTGTGTTCCGGCGCGTTCGGAAGATTTTGGCGGAGCAGTGAGTTCAAGGGGATGCTCAGTCACTTGGTCCGTCATATTTTGCTCTCAGGGGTAGA
>NZ_JAILWL010000326.1 GCF_025698965.1 Roseibium sp. | reverse complement strand
CATCCGGTCTCTGCCTGATAGCGCATTCTGGTGTCGTCGTAGAAAGCCCGGTTGGTGGTCTTGTGATAGAGAAAACGATCGCTCGCCCGGGTTCGCTCGCTCGCCAGAACGACGTTGAAAACGGTGCTGCCGTCGACAGGTGTCAGGTCGGTCGAGGTGATTGAAACATCGCCCCGTGCGTTCAAGAGCAGACGCACGCGCTGCGCTCCGGTAAAGCCGGTGGCCTTTTCCAAAAGCACCGAGCGCACCTGACATTCTGAATAGTGGAACCCGAAATAGGCTGCCGACTTCTGCAGGCGTTGCAGGTGCCGGTCAAACAACAGATACCCTTCTGTCGGATCGAACGCCATAGTCTCGATCAGATCAAAGTCGGGTGTGTCTTCGGTCATGAATTTTAGTTTCAGTGCACATTCTTCGTATTCCGGCGCCGCTCCGGAATCGAAGATGACGCCTGATCCTGTTCCCGCCTCACCCGACCCGTCGTCGCGCAGCACCAGCGTCCGGATGGCAACATTCAACCGGAAATCACCTCCCGGCTTCAGATGCCCTATAGCACCGGTATAGACACCGCGCGGTCCGCTTTCCAGATCGTGGGCGATCTGCATCGCGCTGAGTTTGGGCGCACCTGTGATAGAACCGCAGGGGAACAACCGTTCAATGATCCTGGAAAATCCTATGCGCCGCGGCACGTTTGCTTCGACCGTCGAGGTCATCTGGTGCAGGCTCTGGTAACGCTCGACCTCGCACAGTTTCGCTACCCTGACCGTTCCGGTGTCCGCGATCCGCGATAGGTCATTGCGCATCAGATCAACAATCATCGTGTTTTCGGATCGCTGTTTGGGATCCCTGGCCAGATCGCGTGCAATCAGATTGTCCTCGGATGCATAGCGGCCACGCGGGGCAGTTCCTTTCATCGGTCTGGTCCGCAGGCATTCCCCTTGCCGTTCCAGAAACAGTTCCGGAGACAGGGACAGGACCGTCCGGTCTTCCATGCGGATATAGGCCGCGAATTCAACGGGCTGGCGGCGCATCAGGTCCAGAAACAGGCTTTCAGCAGGCCCCTGATGGCGCAGTCGCGCCCTCATGGTCAGATTGACCTGGTAGATATCGCCTTTGGCCAGATGATTTCTGACACGGTCAAAGGCGCGGGTATACCTCGCCTGATCCATGTCGAAGACCGGCTTTTGAATCGAAGCGGCCTCGCCTTCGCCCGCCGCCTCCAACAGAGCACGTGCGTCGTCCAGGTCGATTGATCTTGCGCCACCGTAAAGGCCGAACCAGAGCAGAGGATCGCCGGTTTCTTCAAAACGATTTTTCAGCTTGTCCTCAAAGGCATAGCCGAGTTCGTAAGCCAGATAGCCAGCGGCATATTTGCCTGCTGCCTGCGCCTCTTCCAGCCGTGCAAGACAGTCCGGAACGTCCTCCAGGCGAGTACAGGTCACAATTTCACCCGGCGCTTCAAACAGGAGCGCAGATTGCTGCTTCAACAAATCCAGAAGCAGGATGGACCCGGGCTTTAGCGCGCGTTCTGACATCAGTCGTGCCGATTCCCAATGCAGGCAGGAGTATCGCCCATATTGTAACCTGATTCATAAGGCTCAAGTGGCTCGTGAAGAGCGGCTCATGACATCCATGCGACATCAGGTCAAGTGTTCTGGTACTCAGACACGACAAAGACCGGCCGAAATACGACCGGTCTTTCATTAATCGATTGCTTCCGTTCGGTCAGGCGGCTTCTACATCGCGCAAGAATTCGTCGATCGAACGGCGCATCTCAGTGGCTTCCGCGTCAAGAACCTCCGTCACCTCCGCCATGGACGACGCCGACTGGCTGGTGCGCTCGACCGACTCCCGAACGCCGCCGATATTTTCCGCAACCCGTCCGGTGCCATCGGCTGCTTCCGCGACATTGCGGGAGATTTCCTGCGTTGCGGCCCCTTGCTCATCAACCGCAGCTGCAATTGCTGCCGTATAGCTGTTGACCTCGTCCATGGTGGCGGCAATAGCCCCGATCGATTCAACCGCGTCCTTGGTTTCGGCCTGGATCGCGGAGATTTGCGCACCAATTTCCTCGGTTGCCTTGGAGGTCTGGTTGGCCAGTTCCTTGACCTCTGCGGCGACGACGGCAAAGCCTTTGCCTGCCTCACCCGCGCGGGCCGCCTCGATGGTCGCATTCAGCGCCAGCAGGTTGGTTTGTTCGGCGATGGCCTGAATCAGGGTAACAACTTCACCTATGCGATTGGCCGCTTCTGCCAGACCCGCCACTTTCTGGTTGCTTGTCTGGGCATTCTCGGTGGCCTGAACGACAATGCTGGTTGTCTGTTCGACCTGACGCGAGATTTCCGCAATGGACGAAGACAGCTCTTCAGCGGCTGACGCCACCATTTGCACATTGGAAGAAGCGGTCTCGGAAGCGTCCGACACCGAACCGGCCCGACCTGTCGTATCCTGTGCGACGGCGCCCAACTCCTCAGCAGAGCTTCGCATTTCCTGAACCTTGAGACCAACACCATCCAGCTTGGCAGAGATATCTTCCTGGAAAGCCGCAATCCGCTGGCTGACCACTTCCTGTTTTGTGCGTTCCTGATCGTCGTACTGGGCGTTTTCTTCCTGAAGGTGAATTGCCTCAGCGCGAGCCTCTTCAGCTTCATGACGCGCGTGGTCCGACGCGGTGAAGGCGTTTGCCAGACTGTTCGTCATCCACCAAAGCGCACCGACTTCCGCAACAACAATGACCGCATGAAAGACGACCCGGCCAAAATCCGCCCCGTTCGGGAAAACCGCCCAGGGCAGAGCAAAGTTCAACACCAGGTGATGCACTGCAACCACTGCCGCATAAGCCACCAGTGCACGCCAGTCGACCCAGCTTGCCAGGATTGCCAGAACAGCGAAGAAATACATGTGACCGTCGAGCTGGAAGGAATTCTGCCCATCAGGCGTCGACAGCGACGCAACGAAAAGCGCGACCAAAGCTGCGAGCGACATGGCCGTCGCAAGCCGGGTTTCAACACCGGCACCGAACTTGAACCAGGTGCCCGTGGCAGCAACGCCTAAGAATAGAGCCGCACCACACACGATCCCCACCGAGACATTGCCGATCCACCACGCCGTCCCCATGACCATCAGCACGTTGAACCACGTGAAGTAAATAACGATCTTGGAAAATCTCTCCCTGAAACTGTCCAGACCGGAAACCATTGGTGCCGTCTCGCTCATGTCGCCCTCTCTAAAGACACCCCGATCCAGCGCGCGCAGGCATAGGCGACACTGGACGAGGCAACAAACCCTGCCCCCGACTTGTAGAGTCGAGCTATAAATTCCTGATCGGTGACTTCGGTCAAAGCCACCCAGGTTCCATCCTTGACGAAGATGATCCGTCCCTCGGCCTGTGCGACCACTTCAAGGGCCGGCTTCCCCCAGGGAGTTGCAATCACCGCAACAAGCCCGTTGCCGCTTGGCATCAAGGCTCCCAGCAGCATCAGGACACAGCTTCCCAGAAAATAGGTTGCCGCAAAGAACTTTGCGGATCGGCTCATTCAATCAGACCTCGACGCAGATGCGTTCAAGCCGAAGCTTTGCATTGCAACTTTAATAAAATCTGAAATGTTTTGATCAGGTTGCGATAATAGTGGTCAAACCAGGGTGTAAACTCGAGCCAGTCATCTTTCACCAATCGAATACTAGGAAAGAGCATTGTAATATTTGGCAATGCTTCTGAGACCCTGACAAGATCAACATACACCTGGACACCGCCTCGAGCCGGTTCGAAACGGCGTCCCTCCTTCTGAATTTACTTGTCTCAGCAAACGAACTCCGCCTGCCCTGTCAGCGAGGCGATATGTATCAAACGGTTTGGCTCAGGCGTTCTGGCCCAGTCCGATCGGGCAAGTGACGCCCGTTCCACCGATACCGCAATACCCGGACGGGTTCTTGGCCAGGTATTGCTGGTGGTAATCCTCGGCGAAGTAAAAGGTATCCAGTTGTCTGATTTCCGTTGTGATTGACGCGGGCACGCCACCATCTTTGAGTGCCTGCTGATAGGCTTTTTGTGAGTTCTCGACCGCCTGCAGGTCTTCCGCAGATGCCACATAGATCGCCGAACGATACTGGGTGCCGGTATCATTGCCCTGTCGCATGCCCTGCGTTGGATCATGGTTTTCCCAAAAGACCTTCAGCAGATCGTTCAAGCCGATCGCATTGGGGTCATAGACAACCAGGACCGCTTCTGTATGTCCCGTGCGGCCCGTGCAGGTTTCGTGATAGGTGGGATTGGGCGTGTGCCCACCCGCATAGCCGACTGCCGTTACGAAGCCCCCGGGCAACTGCCAGAACAAGCGCTCCGCCCCCCAGAAACACCCCATGCCGAAAAGAACTGTTTTCATACCCTGCGGATAGGGACCGACAAGCGGGTTGCCGTTGACGAAATGCCGTTCGGACGGCTCGATCGCCTCGGCACGGCCGGGCAAGGCCTCGTCCTTTCCCGGTAAGGAAAACTTTTTCGTCAGCATGGTCATAAAGGACATGTCGGGTCTCCCAGGAACGCCCACACCGCCTCCGGAAGTCTGAACCGAAGGCGGTGCGGTATTGTTTGTCGTCTTTGCTAAATGTGGCGCACCGGAGTGAAATTTCAAAGTGTCACTTCAGGCACCGCGATGGGGCTTACGCGAATTGGGGCTGATGCTGGCGGCGCTTGGCGCCTAGCCACATGAAGCCGAGGCCAAGCGGTGCGAATACTGCCCAGACCGGCCAGGTCAAAACGGTTTGCAACGCCGGATCCCACAGAGACGGGTGCACATAACGTTGAATAACGGCCTGGGACAGGTTCAAGGTTTCCGGCGACAGGTTGAACCATACCTGACCAAGAGGTGCCAAATGCATCTGGGACTGGGCAATTGAAGTGCTGGCATCCGATATACCGGCAATAATCGCTACGGCAAGAAAACCGTATCCAAACACGCGGAATAAAAACTTAACAACAGTGATCATGGTTTTGCCTTCAGCAGTACTCATTCTGAAGCGGTAATACTCGCAATTCATCGGGGGACGGATGTTCAGGCATCCGTTCTTGCCTTTAAGAAACAGTAATAGCTTAAAACATATGAACAAGATTTGATATACAACACATTCTTGTGAGTTTAGCGGAGCAATTTCGAGCCGAATACCGCCAGCTCAACAGTGTTCAGGGATTTTTGACGAAGCAATTTTGACAACACCATAAGGAGAAAACAACACAATCGGCAGAAACTCCTCTCAAGTGCCGCAGTGGGAATCGCACGCTGATCAGCCTACCAACAAACTCCATGTATCCGGTCCTTGACCCCTGGCAAGTCGGACGCTCCCATTCCTGAAACGCCCCGCCTCCGGTCTGCCTTCAACTGCAAATACCGGCTTTCATCAGCTTCACTGTTCTGGAAGAAATCCAAGTCTAATTGCTTCCAAACCACACCCCTTTCCACGACGTTCTTCACTCGGTGCGACAGTGAAAGTCCACAGCTTGTGGCTTGATCAAAAAAAACTCATTCAGGCGCTTGCACTTGCCCGGTTCCTGAGTATATTGCGCCCCACTCAAGCGGCTCCCGCTTGGTACGGACAGGTGGCCGAGTGGCTGAAGGCGCACGCCTGGAACGCGTGTATACGGGCAACCGTATCGAGGGTTCGAATCCCTCTCTGTCCGCCATATTTTTCAGGTCCATTCTCACCACATGGCTTACATTTGATACCGGAGAGATAGTTTACACTTTCTCCGGAGCGAATGGGTTGTTTGCCGGTTCGACGCGGTTTTCATTTTTGTCGAAGTACCCCAGATCATAATCGAGGAATGAGACGAGCCAAATCTCGTCATCGACTTCCCTGAGACCCAGGATTTGGCCGGCGAAGACCTGGCTGAGATTGATCTTCCGCTTTCCGATACAGATGCGCCCGCATCGTGTGACACGCACGGTGCGGTCATGGAACGGGTATTCCGGTTCGAGGGGCGGTTCATAGACCCGGGCCGAGGGTGTATAGAGGTCACCGGGACAGGCGCCTGCGAGGCCTTGGTGAGGCCGCTCATTGTTGTAAATCGCCATGAAACGTTCGAACCGCTCCTGCTGCTGGAGAAAGTTGAAGGCTGCGGGTTTTGTTGTTTCGCGCTTCAGGGTGAGATGCATGCGCTCGTGCCGGCCGTTCTGCTGCGGATGGCCAGGCTTGATGCGCTCGATCCGGATCCCCAGGCGCAGCCACCACACCGACAGCTTGCTCAATCCGAACAGCGCATGCGGGCTGGCAAAGGGCACGCCGTTGTCAGTACGAATGGCGGCGGGAAGCCCGAACTCCTTGAAGACACGTTCAAAAACGGAGACGGCGAAGTCGGATTTGGTACAGGTCAACCCTTCGCAGGCCAGAAGATAGCGTGATCTGTAATCGGTGATGGTCAGGGGATAGCAATATTGCCGGATCAGCTTGTCACGGATCTTCGGCGCACCCCAGGAGGGGTACTCGCGCTTGAGACCCAGGATGCAGCGCTCGATCTGAAAAGGCAGCTTGTTGGCCTGACGATAGGGGCGTCGGCTCCGGTCATTGAGGCCATCCAGGCCGCATTCCTTATACCGTTCAAAAATCTTGTACCCCGTGACGCGGGAGATCCCGAATTCACGGCACATCGGTGCCATCTTCTCACCTTCAAGAAGACGGGCAACGAAACGAAGGCGTTCATCCATTGGCCTACACTCTTTCCAAGGCATTCGGGCTCCCCCAAATGCGAAATGTGTAAACCATGTGCTCGGAATATAGTGTCAGCTATCTATCGATAAGCTCATCAAGGTCCATTCTCAAGAATTTAACTCACGCGCTCTTGAGTTCACGGGTCTGTCGTAGGCAGGCCCTGGTCAGGGCATGGAAAAGACTGCCTGTCACAGGCCTCCCTTGCGCGCAAAGGGCAACATGGCAGCCATTCAGATACCAGTTGCCGAAGCCCTGCAACGGGTGACTTCCGTATCAGTCGCAACTCTCCTGGCTTGCTCGACGTATGCATCTTCTGCTGCGTGTAAAACCATCCGTCTCACGAATCTTGCCAGCGTGACAATTGCAACCTCAAATACGAATTTTTCTTTTGGAACTAAAATTCTAAATTTATTCAATTTTTTCACACTAGGACAGCAATCAATAAAACACAGTTTTAACTTTTGGGAAGCAATTCACTTTTGAAGTGTTTTATTTGTGTATCCTGGGCAGGTCGGGCAACGCTTCGGCTGGATGCTCATGTAAAACCGTTAATATTGCAGCTTCGCCAATCGCTCTTTGAGAATGAGTGGCTGGGTGTAAGCGCTCGTGCGAAAAGAGGAATATTGGCAAGTGTGCACACTTTGCATGGCCACCGGTCGCAACGACGGACTCCCAATTGTTGCTGGTTTTTCCTGCAGCCAGACCGAAACAACTTCTTCGGCTGAAGTCCAAGCCTCCACTCCCACATACACGAATGACCAGATCGCCAATCAGCTCACGCACGGCTATTGGGGCGGATCGTCGCTTTCCTACAATGTCAGTGTTGGTGGTACCATAAGCGTCAATATCACGGCCT
>NZ_JAILWL010000325.1 GCF_025698965.1 Roseibium sp. | reverse complement strand
AATATCCGCCTGCGGATGACACTGCGGCGGCATAAGGGATAGCTGATGTTTTATTTCCTGGGGCAATTTGCTGATCAGATCTCTGCACTGAACGTGTTTCGTTACATCACGTTCAGAACGGGCGGCGCGATCATGACAGCGTTGTTTTTTGTGTTTCTCTTTGGACCGAAAATCATTGCAAGCCTTCGAATTCGCCAGGGGCATGGTCAACCGATCCGGGCAGACGGACCTGAAAGCCATCTCTTGACCAAAAAGGGCACTCCGACCATGGGCGGGCTGATGATCCTCTCGGGAGCGCTCGTTGCCGCGCTGCTGTGGTCTGATCTGTCTAACCCTTATGTCTGGGTGGTGATTGGTGTGACATTGGGTTTCGGCATGATTGGATTTTATGACGACTACCTGAAAGTTTCGAAATCGTCCCACAAGGGGTTCGGCGGAAAGGCGCGCCTCGGGTTGGAATTCCTGATCGCAGCTGCCGCTGCGCTTGCCGTTACCTTTCTCGATACCTCTGAATATTCAGAAGCCATCACCTTTCCGTTCCTCAAGGACTTCACGCTGAATCTCGGTCTGATCTTTATCCCCTTTGCAGCGTTTGTCATGGTTGGCGCAGGGAATGCGGTGAACCTGACCGACGGTTTGGACGGACTGGCCATCGTGCCTGTGATGATCGCCTGTGCTTCCTTTGGTCTGATCGCTTATCTTTCAGGTAACGCGGTTTTTGCCAGCTACCTACAAATCCATCATGTCGCCGGAACCGGTGAACTGGCGGTTATCTGCGGTGCCGTGATCGGAGCCGGTCTTGGGTTTCTCTGGTTCAATGCACCACCGGCGGCAATCTTTATGGGAGATACCGGTTCGCTTGCGCTTGGCGGCATGATCGGAGCGATCGCAGTTGCCACCAAACATGAGATTGTCCTGGCAATCATCGGCGGTCTGTTTGTTCTGGAAGCGGTTTCCGTGATTGTCCAGGTGATTTCCTTCAAGCTCACCGGAAAGCGGGTCTTTCGGATGGCGCCGATCCACCACCATTTCGAAATCATGGGCTGGACGGAAAGCCAGGTGGTGATCCGGTTCTGGATCATTGCGGTCGTTCTTGCCCTTCTTGGCCTTGCCACACTGAAGCTGAGGTAAGCCGAATGATCCCCATCACCACATTTGAAAACAGCAAGGTTGCTCTCTTCGGGCTTGGTGGCTCCGGCCTTGTTACGGCTCAAGCTCTCAAACAGGGCGGTGCCGATGTGGTGTGTTTTGATGACAACAGCGACCGGGTCAAGCAGGCGTCGAGCGAAGGATTGGAGGTTCAAGACCTTCGGGACCTGGATTGGTCGGGAATTTCTGCCCTGGTGCTTGCGCCAGGCGTGCCGCTGACCCATCCCGTGCCGCACTGGTCCGTCGATCTTGCTCGAAACGCGGGCGTTGAGATCATTGGCGATGTTGAACTGTTTTGCCGCGAACATCGGAAAATCTGTCCGGCAGCTCCGCTGATCGCGATTACCGGTACGAATGGAAAGTCCACCACAACCGCATTGACTGCGCACCTTCTGAAGGTTCTGGGACTTGATGTGCAGGTTGGTGGCAATATCGGCACGCCGGTTCTGGAACTTGAACCGCCGATCCCCGGGCGTCACTACGTGATCGAGTGCTCCTCCTATCAGATTGACCTGGCGCCTACGCTGGACGCGACCATCGGCATTCACATGAACCTGTCGCCGGACCATCTCGACCGGCATGGCACCATGGAAAACTATGCCGCGATCAAGGAGCGGCTGGTGGCCGGCTCCCGGTTCGCAGTTGTCGGTGTCGACGATCGCATGTCATCTGCCATTGCCGACCGGCTTGAGATGGCCCGCAAACCTATTTGCCGAATTGCCGGAGAACGGGAACTCACCGAGGGAGTTTACGTGCGTCACGGGCGACTTATCGAGGCTCATGACGGAAGTCAGGTCGAGGTCGCGCTGCTCGGAGGGATCGACAGTCTGCGTGGTGATCACAATGGCCAGAATGCCGCTGCCTCCTTTGCGGCGCTTCGGGCGCTGGGAATACCGGCGGACAAGATAGCCGGGGCGATGAAATCATTCCCCGGTCTGCATCACCGTATGGAAATCGTTGCGAAACAGGGGCGTGTCCTTTTCGTGAACGATTCCAAGGCAACAAACGCTGATGCAGCGGCACGGGCGTTGTCGAGCTTTGACAGGATTTACTGGATTGCGGGGGGGCGGGCAAAGTCTGGCGGGATTTCCTCACTCGACGAGTACTTCCCGAAAATCGCAAAGACCTTTCTTATCGGTGAAGCGGCGGAAGACTTCGCCAAGACGCTGGACGGCAGAGTTGCCTACAAGATCAGCGGAACGCTGCCGCAAGCCGTCATAGATGCTGCTGCAGAAGCCGCAGAGGATGGGGCGGAGGAAATTGCCATCCTCCTGTCGCCTGCCTGCGCAAGCTTTGATCAATATCCCAACTTTGAACTGCGGGGCGCTGCTTTTGTAGATGCGGTGCGTGCCTTGCCGGGTGCCGGAAACACTCAGGAGGTCGCATAAATGGTCTCGCGCGCTGATCGTAGTCGCTTTGCCGAATGGCTTTGGACCGTGGATCACTATCTGCTCGCCGCATTTGGTCTTTTGTTGCTGGCAGGGGTGGTTTTCGCGTTTGCAGCGAGCCCTCCCGTGGCAGAACGGATCGGGGTCGATTCTCTTTACTTCGTCAAACGACAGGCGATGTATCTGATCCCCGCAGCGGCGATCATGCTTGCCGGTTCCTTGATGTCGCCAAGAATGGTTCGCAGAGCGGCTCTTATCGTATTCGGCGTGTCTATCTTCCTGTTGATCGCAACACTTTTCATGGGTTTCGAGACCAAGGGAGCACGCCGTTGGATCTACATTGCGGGTGTGTCGCTTCAGGCTTCGGAATTTCTCAAGCCGGCTTTTGTGGTCCTGGTCGCATTTTTGCTTTCAGAGAGTGGGCGACGAAGAGAGGTTCCAGGAGTTCTCTTTGCGTTCATCCTGTTTGCTGTATGTGCTGCGCTTTTGATCGCTCAGCCGGACTTCGGACAAACCATGTTGCTTGGCCTGGTGTGGGCCGGTCTGTTTTTCCTGAACGGCATTTCATGGCTGATCATCGTCACCCTTGGTCTGGTCGGAATAGTTGGTCTATTCGCTGCCTACGCATTTCTTCCACACGTCACGGGTCGCGTTGACCGATTTTTGGATCCGAGTTCCGGGGATACTTTCCAGGTGGATACGGCTATGGATTCGTTTCTGGCGGGGGGCTGGTTTGGTCGAGGGCCGGGAGAGGGAGTGGTAAAGCGGGTTTTGCCTGATAGCCACGCTGACTTTATTTTTGCTGTTGTTGGAGAAGAATTCGGCGCAGTGATCTGTCTTCTGGTTGTTGCCGTGTTTGCCTTTATCGTTCTGCGCGGATTGCGGCACGCCAGCCGCGATCAGGATGCCTTCAGCCGCCTTGCGACGGCAGGACTTGTGGTGCTGTTCGGTTTGCAGGCAACCATCAATCTTGCGGTAAACCTGAACCTGATGCCGTCCAAGGGTATGACCCTGCCGTTTATTTCATACGGTGGATCTTCGCTTCTTTCGTCAGCCATGACCGCCGGTGCCATTCTTGCTCTGACCCGCAGGCGACCGCAGCCGACACGCGGCGATGTCGTCACCGTCAGCCGGCTTTCACCCTCTTCGTTGATGTAAGGCCGAACGCCAGATCTCATGAGCAAAACAGTGTTATTGACGGCCGGTGGTACAGGTGGCCATTTGTTTCCAGCGCAGGCCCTTGCCAGCGAGCTGCTTCGGCGGGGCTGGACAGTTGAACTGGCGACCGACGAGCGGGCGGACAAATACGGCACTGCCTTTCCGGCGCGCAAGGTTCACATCATCTCATCCGAGACAATTCGGGGACGAAATCCGATATTGCTGGCCAAGACAGCCATCAATTTGCTTCTTGGAACATTTCAGGCCAGGTCTGTGATTAAAACCCTGAAGCCTGATGTTGTCGCCGGATTTGGCGGTTACCCGACATTTCCCCCCATGTTTGCCGCCCGTATGACGGGGACGCCATCCATCCTGCACGAAGCGAATGGTGTCATGGGGCGCGCCAACAAGATGCTGGCCAAGGGAGTGACGGCGATCGCCACCAGTGTTCCGATTGAAAACCTGCCGGAAGACCTGGCTGGAAAGCAGATCGAGACCGGCAACCCTGTGCGCGACGCTGTTCTTGATGCTGCCGAACTTGCCTACGATGCGCCGAGACCTGGTGGTGAATTCAAGTTGCTCGTATTTGGCGGTTCGCAAGGGGCGCGTTTCTTTTCCGATCTATTACCGCCTGCTGTCGAGCAGCTGCCTCACGAGGTCAGATCCCGGTTACGGATTGTCCAGCAGTGCCGCGCGGAAGACATGGAGCGGGTGCAGCAGGCCTATGAAGCGCTTGGGGTCAATGCGGAATGTGCGCCGTTCTTTCAGGACATGCCGCAACGCATTGCGCAGTCGCATCTGGTCATCTGCCGTTCGGGGGCTTCTTCTGTAAGCGAACTCAGTGTTCTGGGTCGGCCATCTTTGCTGGTGCCGCTTCCGGGCGCAATCGATCAGGATCAGGCGGCCAATGCCAAAGTGCTGGAAAAGGCACGCGGCGCCTGGCCAATCCGGCAGGTGGACCTGCACTCAGAGCGACTGGCCAAGGAAATCATCCGTTTTATGAATGCACCGGAGATGCTGGAAAACGCTGCGGAAAACGCGCGCAGCGTTGCCAAGCCCGATGCGGTCAAGCGTCTCGCCGACCTTGTCGAAAAGGTCGCAAACAAACAAGGAGAACGGTCATGAAAATGCCGCACGATATCGGACCGGTCCACTTTGTCGGGATCGGGGGCATCGGCATGAGCGGCATAGCCGAAGTGCTGAAGACGCTCGGCTATCAGGTCCAGGGATCCGACATGGCGGAAAATGCCAATGTCCAACGCCTGCGGTCTCATGGCATTCCGGTCACTGTGGGGCATGCGCCTGACAATCTGGGGGAAGCGGAAGTCCTGGTCGTGTCTTCGGCCATCAAAAAGGACAATCCCGAACTTGTTGCCGCCCGGGAAAAGCTGATCCCGGTCGTGCGACGTGCAGAGATGCTGGCCGAACTCATGCGTTTCAAACAGGCCATCGCCGTTGGCGGTACCCACGGTAAAACCACGACGACATCCATGGTCGCGGCGCTGCTGGATGCGGGCAATCTGGATCCGACCGTCATCAATGGCGGCATCATCAATGCCTACGGCACCAATGCGCGAATGGGTAAAGGCAACTGGATGGTCGTTGAGGCCGACGAGAGCGATGGCACATTCGTCAAGCTTCCGGCCGACGTCGCCATTGTCACCAACATCGATCCGGAACATCTCGATCATTATGGTGACTTTGCCGGGGTCAAGGCCGCCTTTCGCCAGTTCGTGGAAAATGTTCCCTTCTACGGATTTGCCGTGATGTGCCTGGACCATCCGGAAGTCCAGACGATGATCGGCACCATCGAAGACCGCAAAGTCATTACATACGGAACCAATCCACAGGCCGATGTCCGCTATACGGATGTGACCATGGATGGCGGAAAATCGGTCTTTTCCGTAGCGATCAGGGATCGCCGCAATGATGAAGTCATCGAGTTGAAGGATCTGGAATTGCCGATGCCGGGTCTCCATAACGTGTCAAACGCCACTGCTGCCATTGCTGTTGCCTCTCAGCTTGGCGTCGAACCGGAAGACCTCAAGAAGGGCATTTCGGCTTTCGGTGGTGTGAAGCGTCGCTTTACCCATACCGGTACGGTCAATGGGATTCAGATTTTTGACGATTACGGTCATCACCCGGTCGAGATCAGGGCGGTGCTGCATGCGGCGCGGGAATCGACAACGGGCAAGGTGATCGCAGTGATGCAGCCTCATAGATACACCCGGCTGCAAAGTCTGTTCGATGATTTCTCCAACTGTTTCAATGACGCCGACGCAGTTGTGATCACGCCGGTTTATGAAGCCGGCGAGAAACCGATTGACGGTGCCCGGCATACCGATCTTGTTTCGGGACTTAGAACCCGTGGTCATCGGCAAGTGCATGCCGTTGAAGGACCGGACGAACTCCCGGCACTTGTCAAGGAATTGGCAGCCCCCGGTGATTTCGTGATTTGTCTGGGTGCGGGCAATATTACGCAGTGGGCCTATGCGCTTCCAAAACAGCTCGAAGAGCTGTGAGGGAGGCAGGTATGCAGTTTCCCGATCTTCTGGAGCAGCACCCGCAACTTTCCGAAGGCATCAGAGGCAAACTGACGCCCAATCAACCGCTTTCGGCCGTGACCTGGTTCCGTACCGGTGGTCCGGCGCAGCTGCTTTTTCAGCCCGCCGACGAGGATGATCTTGCAGTGTTCCTGAAAAAGTTGCCTCAAGGTATTCCGGTGTTGCCGGTCGGACTCGGATCGAACCTGTTGATCCGGGACGGTGGGCTTGAAGGTGTTGTGGTCCGGTTGAGCGCAAAAGGGTTTGGCGCAATCGAGGATATCGGGAACAGGCGTCTGAGAGCGGGAGCTGCGGTGCCGGACAAACGGTTGTCGGAAGCCGCGGCCAAGGCCGGACTGGGTGGATTTGCTTTCTACACCGGCATTCCCGGAGGTCTTGGTGGAGCGCTGCGCATGAATGCAGGGGCCCACGGTACCGAGACCCGCGAGCGAATGGTTGAGCTAACCGCGATCGACTTGCAGGGGCATCGTCATGTTTTGAGCAATTCCGATATGGGCTACGCCTACCGTCATTCCACAGCCTCGAAAGATCTTATTTTCACCTCAGCCGTCTTTGAAGGCACGCCTCAGGACGAAACCGCTATTCGTCAGGAAATGGCTGATGTGGTGGCCCATAGGGAGCGTGCGCAGCCTATCCGTGAAAAAACCGGAGGCTCGACCTTCAAGAACCCGCAAGAAACATCTGCCTGGAAAGAGGTTGATGCCGCTGGATGTCGCGGATTGACGATTGGCGGCGCTCAGATGTCAGAAATGCACTGCAATTTCATGATCAATACAGGCAATGCCACAGGTCATGATCTCGAACTGCTTGGAGAAACAGTCCGAGCCAGGGTTCTGAATCACAGCGGCATCAAGCTGGAGTGGGAAATCAAGCGCTTGGGCCGGTTTGGAGAGACAGGCGTTGTGGAACCGTTTTTGGGACAGGAAGGGGAGGCGGCGTAAATGCCCAAGAAACACGTTGCCGTACTCATGGGTGGCTGGGTCAACGAACGCCCGGTCAGCCTGGCCAGCGGAAAAGGCTGCGCGAATGCCCTGGAGGAAGCCGGCTACAAGGTTTCAAGGATCGATGTGGATCGAAACATTTCCTCTGTCTTGCAAAAACTCCAGCCGGATGTGGTTTTCAACGCGTTGCATGGGCCCTTTGGTGAGGATGGTTGCGTTCAGGGAATTTTAGAGTTTCTTAACATCCCCTATACGCATTCCGGTGTCATGGCATCCGGCCTTGCAATGAACAAGGTGAAGGCGAAAGCGGTGTTGCAGGCAGCCGGGGTTCCGGTCACCGAACACATGATCGTGAACCGCCTGGACATTCGGCGTGAACACCCGATGGAGCCACCTTACGTACTTAAACC
>NZ_JAILWL010000324.1 GCF_025698965.1 Roseibium sp. | reverse complement strand
CGCGGTTCCAAGCAGAAGACGTGAAGACACCGTTTGGTCGTAGAACCTGACCATTTCCTTCAACCTCCCTGCATCGGAGACAGGATCTCGACCCGGTCTCCCTCGGTTAAAACACACGCTGCCCGGTCTTCAGCCGCAACAAGTTCGCTGTTACGGGCCGTTGCCAGAAAGGCGTGCTCATAGGACAGTTCATCCAGCAAAGCAGCCAGGTTTGCGCTGACGACCTCTTGAGTTTCGCCATTAATGATGAGTTTCAAAGTCCTGCTCCTGCAGCGAGTTGATTATCCTGTCGGCGGCGACCCCGGCAAAATGGGGTGCCAGAAGATATCCGTGGCGATAAAAGCCGTTTACCGAGACGACGCGGCCCTTCTGGGTGACCCGCGGTAGATTGTCGTCATAGGCGGGGCGCACGCCCGTACCCGTTTCAACGATTTTCGCCTCGCCAAAGGACGGATGCAGGCTGTAGGCCGCATTCAGGAGCTCCATGGTGGAGCGAACGCTGATCTGCCCATAGTCCTCGCTTTCGATCATCGTCGCCCCAACCATGAAATGATGGTCTTCACGGGGGACGATATAAACAGGTATGCGCGGATGAAGCATACGTACCGGCCGGGAGAGCGTTACTTCCGGTGCGTGAAGCAGAAGCATCTCGCCGCGTACACCGCGCAGATCGGGATCGTTTGCTGACATACCCGTGCAATTGGCTTCCAGATAGTTGTGGTCGGTTGTCGATTTTGCCCCAAATTCAAAACGCACGCCCATGTCGACCAGTTTTTGCTGTAATCCCAGTAACGCTTTACGCGGGTCCAGATGAGCTTCACCTGAAAAGAACAATGCCTTGGAAAACCGTCCGGCAAGATCTGGTTCGAGGTCTTCGATCTCGCCTGCTTCAAGCCAGTCGTAACCGCTGGTTCGTCCAGCAAACCGGGCCAGCTCGGAGGTGTCGCGTGGCGGAGCAACAACGAGCGTCCCCTTGCAGACAACCTGATCCGGCAGGGCCTCAGACCACCACTCGACCGAAGGCCGGCCAAAGGTCAAAACCTCTTCTTCCGCGCTTTCGCGCTCACACCATGGCGCAAGCATGCCACCGGCCAACCAGGATGCGCTGCCAACCAGGTCCTTTTGCTTCTCCAGAAGGGTCACATCCGCGCCGCGTTTGCGCAATTCATAGGCCAACGCCAATCCGGCGACCCCGGCTCCCCGGATCAGAACTTCCATGACGACCTCATGGTCATTACGGTTCGGACCTCAACAAACTTCTGCTGCAACACTTGCGTGTCCTCCGGCAAAGCATTTCCTGCTTTGCGCGATTTCATGTCCAGCTGAGAAGAGAGGCGGTCGACTCCGGGTTCCCGAGCAATGTGGCTGGTTCGCGAGTCCCAAGAACACCATCCCTTCGCCAGCATGACCTGGATCAGGTTCTTCGGGTCCCTGCGCTGCACGTAAGGAACGCGCCCTGCAGTATCTCAGCCCCATGACGGGACACCCCGGGTGAAGCTTGTTTGTGCAGCCGCGACAAGCTTCCTGTCAAGATGCCACCGGGTTCAGATCTGTTTCCAAGTTCGTTTTTGGTGGCAGTTTCTCCAAAAAGACTGCGGTCTCCGGTATTGAGGTGAACCTGTAGACCTTCAAATGACCTGGAGGATGTTTGTAGATTTTTTCAAGCCTGGTTCGTGCACTCTTTCTGGTTCTCCAGATGAACTGCAGGAATTCGACGGTTTGCCAATTGAAACGCTCCGGACACCCGTTCGGCAGATCCGGACGGCTTCGGCCGTAATATTCAAGAGACCGTTTCAAGACACGAAAAATCCGCAATCCCACTGGCGCATCAAGCCAGATAAATGTATCAGCCCGCTCGATCCGCTCTTTATACGTGTGCGAATGTCCGCCTTCGAAGATCCATTCATCCTGAATGTGGACCTGATGGGTGAGCTCGTCCTTTTCACGTTCAGACCGTTCGACCCATCCCGGCATCCAGTGGATGCAGTCCATGTGGTAGACAGGCAGACCAGTCCGTTCACTCAAAAGACGCGCGAGCGTGCTTTTCCCGGATCCGGGACCGCCAACAATTATAATGCGTTTCATGAAGCACCTCGAAGGTGAACGAGAGCCCGTTTTATACGTCTTTTCAATTGAATGAAATGATGGAAACGGACTGTTCAATAGACACTTTCACCATCGTGACCCTATCTATCCGGCAGACATTCGTTCGACTGCAAGGAGAGGCCAATGAGTTGGTTGAATTCCCCAGACCCGATACCTGGCAACGCTGCAAGTTGCGATCCAATCGACACAATTATCGTCCCGCGCACCTCCGATCTCGGCGGTTTTCATGTGCGCAGGGCTTTACCGTCCCCAAAACGTCGGATGATTGGTCCATTCATTTTTTTTGATCAGATGGGACCTGCGGAGCTTCTTGTAGGTGGCGGTGTCGACGTTCGACCACATCCACATATCGGACTGGCCACAGTTACCTATCTTTTCGAAGGCGAAATGTACCACCGCGACAGTCTTGGCACAGAAATCGCGATCTCACCGGGAGCTCTGAACTGGATGAGTGCCGGAAAAGGCATCGTCCATTCGGAACGCGAGCGCCCTGAACGCATGCAGGAGACCCGCCCGCTTTTCGGATTGCAGAGTTGGGTCGCCCTGCCGAAACATCTTGAGGAAGGCGATCCGACCTTTCAGCATTTCAACACAAAAGAGCAACCGGAGTTTGCTGACAAAGGCGCTTCCGTCAAACTCATCGCCGGGTCGCTATATGGTCACAAGGCCCCGGTCAAAACGGCTTCCGAGATGTTCTATGCCGATATCGCACTTGACCCCGGTGCCAGGATACCGCTCGATGCCGGTTGGGAGGAACGCGGCCTTTACACAATCTCGGGTCAGATAACCGTTGCCGGACAGACCTTCGATCCGGCTCAACTGCTTGTGTTCAAACCGGGCGACCATCTGGTTGTCGAGAACAACTCGCCGGCCCCGGCCCGTTTCGTGGTGCTGGGTGGAGAGCCGATGGACGGCCGTCGCTACATCTGGTGGAACTTCGTTTCCTCTTCGAAAGAACGGATTGAGCAGGCCAAGGAAGACTGGCGTCAGGGCCGCTTTGACATCGTTCCGGGCGATGAAGAAGAATTCATTCCGTTGCCGGACCGTCCAGGTCCTTGACCTCAGCGCTCCATTCACTTTCCAGCGGTGGGGCCACTTCGAACCTGTCGGCGGGCCGGATCAGATCCGGTTCGCCAAAATTCAGGATAATGTTCAAACGTTGATCTGCGAGCGGATCACCTGTCAGATTCGGGTCTTCCGGAGCGACCGAGAGCTGAACCCCGTGTTGGATTGTCTCGAGCTGTTTGAAGTCCGAGATCGCCTGCAGGAACTCAGAAGGGACAGTCCATCCGTACCGGCCTGCTAGCGCATCAATGACCAGCCGGACGGCTTCCAGACCGATTTCCTTTTGTCGGGCATCTTCAACGACCAGCTTCAAACGCAAATAATCAATCTTGTCTTCAGCGGGTCCACGAAGCACAAAAAACAAGGTTGTCGGGCCAAAATCGACGCTAGGCGTCGTCAGCTGCACAAGGTCCGACGCACATTGCCAGCGGTTTCTTTGAAAAGGTGCTTTGCTCCATCCCCGATTTTCCAAACCCAGAGCCTGCAGCTCCGTGCAAAGCTGGTCGGGTTTTCCAAGAAAACTGCGCTTCAATTGTGCCGCCAGCTCCGGCGTCGTATTGAGAAGGACAGATTTCGCGCCGTCGTCGAGCTGAATCAGCGGGTCGGGCAAAATGGGTGCTGCTGCTTCATTTACATTCGCAGCCTTGTCCACCTGCCAGTAAATCACACCTCCGGCGCTCCCTGCTGCCAACAATGCCAAGGTGCCCCATACATAAAATCGCGTTACAGAAGATCGCTCATTTTGGTTCGGACGATCATCGGAGAGCGGAATTTCCTTTTTGTCAGGCAGGCTCGGAGCGTGGTCAGCCCAGCGGGGGCCAGAGGTGCGGACTTTGCTGCGATACCTATTGGAGGAACGCGCACCGTGAGCAGACAGAGCGCCACCAGCCGATTGCCAGCCCTTTCGAAGCTTGTCCGCCCAACTCGACATTTAACTCCTATCCTCGTTCCGCACACATGCCTGCGATTTAACACAGCAATATCTTGAAAACGTAACCTGATCCTTGTCATCTGGACCCGGTTTGAACGATCTTCATTGAACTACATCCGATCCAAACAACCTGAAGGCTCGATGCGCAACATGTCTTCCTTTCCAGACGACACCTCAGACCTGCGGTTTGAAATCATTGAAACAGCGCGTGCCCTGCCTCGGCTCGGCCTGACCAAAGGTACTTCAGGCAACGTCAGTGCACGCACAAAATCCGGTTTTTTGGTGACACCGTCCGGAATGCCTTATGAAGACCTGACAGCCGACAAGATTGTCGCGCTCGATTTGGATGGTTGCTACCGGGGAGAATACCTGCCGTCTTCCGAATGGCGAATGCACCTGGATTTTTATCTTGCCAAACCTGCTTGCGGTGCAGTCGTCCACTGCCACAGCCCTCGTGCAACGGCGCTGTCCTGTCATCGACGCGGAATTCCTGCGTTTCACTACATGGTGGCCTTGGCCGGGGGAGACCGGATCGAATGCGCGGACTATGCGAGCTTCGGGACCCGAGCACTTTCAGATGCGATGATCGCCGCACTTGGTGATCGGAACGCGTGTCTGCTCGCCAATCATGGTCAGATTGCGGGAGGACCAACGCTCGAAAAAGCTCTGACCATCACCGAAGGCGTCGAAGATCTGGCAGATCAATTCCTTTCCTCGCTGATCCTTGGAGAACCGGTTATCCTCGATGCTGACGAAATGGCTGAGATCCTGAGAAAGTTCAAAAGCTACGGCAAGCAGACCAGTGAATTGGAAGCCGGACAAGCGGCTGCATTCGAATTGCCAAAACGGGTAGACTGACATGCGACTGGGAATCGATTGGGGTGGCACGAAAATCGAAATCATTGCCCTTTCGGGAGAGGGCGAGGAAGTGTTCCGTCAGCGGGTCAACACTCCCCGTGATGACTATCAAGGCTGCCTCGCCGCCGTTAAGGAGCTGGTCGACGCTGCAGAACGGGCAACCGGTCAACGCGGCACGCTTGGCTTCGGCATTCCAGGTTCGCTTTCTCCCAAAACGGGCCTGGTCAAGAATGCGAATTCGACCTGGATGAATGGAAAACCGCTGGACAAGGACCTGGAGGCCATTCTCGGTCGCCCGGTCCGGATCCAAAATGATGCGAACTGCCTTGCAGTGTCCGAAGCAACCGATGGAGCTGGCGCAGGAGAGCACGTTGTTCATGCGATCATTATCGGCACCGGCAGCGGTTCGGGAATAGCAATCGACGCCAAGGCGCATCTGGGCGCCAATGGTATCGGAGGCGAATGGGGCGGCATAACCGTTCCCTGGCTCAAGGCCGAGGAATTTCCGGGTCCGGACAGCTGGATCGGCCACAAGGGCGTGATAGACCGATGGTGTTCTGGAACCGGATTCCAGCTGGACTACAAGGACAAGACGGGTCAAATGCTGAAAGGTCAGCAGATCATGGAACTGAAGCGTTCAGGAGATCCGGTCGCCAATGAGGTATACGCGGCATATGTCAGCCGTCTTGCCCGATCGCTTGCCATGTCGGCAAATCTTCTGGATCCCGATGTCTTCGTGCTTGGCGGCGGCATGTCCAACATAGATGAACTCTATGTGGACCTGCCACCGGCGATGGAACCCTATATTTTCTCAGATACATTCGAAACGCCGATCCGCAAGGCCGTGCACGGCGACAGTTCCGGTGTTCGAGGTGCGGCCTGGCTGTGGAACTAGGGTTGGTTGAGGGTCTGGCTCTGATCAGGCACTAAACCCGCGTTCAAGTCATGTTTCTTTTGCGTCCCAACGTGACGAGAACGATACCTGCTGCCACGAAGACAACGGCGGCAATTTTGGCCTCGTTCGGGATCTCATCAAAGACCAGAAACCCAAGGCCAAGCCCCATTACAGCAGCAACAGAACCAATCTGGCTGAGGTAAACAGGTCCCGCGGTCTGTTGCAGCCGGAAATAGAGGCCGTATTGCAGGCCGAAAACCGTCATCTGGGCGACCAGCAATCCGACTGCCGGATAGGTCCAGCTTGCCGGAACAATCGGAATTCCCCACGCCACGGTGAATAGTGTAAGCGCCACAAATCCGACCGCCATCATTCCCAGAGCCAGATCGACCGGTCTTGCACCTTTAGGCCATTTCCAAGTCCGGTAAATGTTGCCGGCGGCAAGAAACACCGGTATCAGCAGGGCGATCACAGACCATAGCGAAGCATCTGCGGAAAGGTCGGCACCCGATACGGCAAGCAATACGCCCCCCGCAACCCCAAGCAAGACGCCGCTTCCCATCAGAACCGTGAGGAGTTCAAGCCTCAGCGCCACAGCGATCGCGTAGGTCAGAACCAAAGGAAATGCAAAGCAGAGCGAGACAAAACCGGCCCCGACCTTGGGCGCGGCGACAACCGCTATCATGTTTGGCGCAATGAACAAAAGCCCCGTGACGACCAGATAGGTCAACAACTGTTTGTGGGTTGACCCATTCTGTTCTCTAACTCTAGCACCCCTCGCCCTGCCAACCAGGCGCGTTGCCAGGAACAGTCCCAAGGCCCCGCCCAGGATGGACCATTGCAATAAGGCTAGCGGATGCCAGCCGAGGCTGGGTGCGGATTTGGCGAATACGGTTGAGACAGCCAGAAAACTGCCCACGACAAGCATGAGCACGAGCGGCTTTTCGAAGGCCTCTAAAATTCGCTGTTCCAATTTCGAAACCTTTCGCCCGCCTGAACCGCCTTCAATCTCCGGTGCGGTCTTGATCAACTCCGCCATTAGATCGTCCTTTCATTACTGCGGCCATACTGCATCGCTGCAAAACCGTCGAAATGAGAGATAACAGTTTTTATCTTAATTTCAAGATACTTAATTTCTAGATTCTTGAAGCGTATTGACTTTCGCTATTTTTCGGGTGACTTTCCTTGGCAAAAGCCGTTGAAACACATACATTTTTCGGCAACCATCTGCAGATTGTCACCTTTCCGGGTTTCAACTGTGAAACGAGACACTTCAGGGATTCAAGTGATGGGCAACTCACAGGACGATCTGAGCAATCTTGCCAACCACCTTTTTGGCGACCCCGAAGACCTGATGCTGGACCGGGCTGCGCGGGCGCGCCAACAATGGCAAATGGAAGTCCCCGAGGTTGCGGACAAACTCACACCAATGGTGTTGCTCGGGAGACTGAATGAAGCCTCCCAGGTTATGAGCCGGGAGTATCTTGCCCCTGCCTATGCGGAAATCGGATTGAAAATCGGAGAATTTGACGTTCTGGCCACACTTGTCCGGTCAGGCCCTCCGTACAAACTCACCCCGACGGAGCTTTACCGCACGACGATGATGAGCTCAGGAGGCATGACGGCACGTATCGACAAACTGGAAAAGGCCGGACTTGTTGAGCGTTGTCCGCATCCGGACGACCGGCGAGCTCTGACGGTTTGCATAACCCCCAAGGGCCTCAAACTGATCAAAGACACGATCCCCTCATACGTCGAAGTGCAGCAACAGGCGGTTGAAGGGCTAACAAAACAAGAGCAGACTCAACTTTCCGAG
>NZ_JAILWL010000323.1 GCF_025698965.1 Roseibium sp. | reverse complement strand
TTCCATGTAACGGTCGGCAACGCGCTGGGAGAACGTTTCGCAAATGGATGGGACAGCGACAGCCGACAGAACACGCGCATTCACCTTAAGGCGGCGCAGGGCATCAGCCAGGGTCAGACTGTTCATGATTGTCGCCAGCATGCCCATGTGGTCACCGGTGACCCTGTTACCGCCCTTGGCGGCAACGGCGACACCGCGGAAGATGTTCCCTCCCCCCACAACAACACCGACCTGTGCGCCCAGTGCCACGGCATCGGCGATTTCCTTGGCAATCCTTTGCACAATGGCCGGGTCAATTCCAAAAGCCTGGGAGCCCATCAGAGCCTCTCCAGAAAGTTTCAGAAGAATCCGTTTCCAGCGCAAAGAATTCGTCATGGGAGCACCCTTTATAAAATTGTCTTTCTAAAAAAAAGCGCCGGACTAGCCGGCGCTTTCTTAAAGCTTATTGCCCGGTGGCCGCGGCCACCTCTGCGGCGAAGTCTTGCTCCTCCTTTTCGATCCCCTCGCCTAGTGCGAAGCGGACGAAACCGGAAAGTTTGACTTCCGTGCCGAGTTCTTTTGCAAGCGCCTCTACAGCCTGTTCAACCGTTTGATCCGGATTGATGACAAAGGCTTGTTTTACGAGAGTAACTTCCTCGTAGAACTTGCGCAAACGACCTTCCACCATCTTTTCGATGATGTTTTCCGGCTTGCCGGACTCGCGGGCCTGCTCGGAGAATACCGTCTTCTCACGCTCAACAACCGCCGGGTCCAGCTCGTCAGTGCTCAGCGCCAGTGGGCTGGTAGCAGCAACATGCATGGCAATCTGACGACCAAGAGCGTTCAGCTTGTCCTTGTCGCCGGAAGATTCCAGTGCGACCAGAACACCGATCTTGCCAAGACCATCAACCACCTTGCCGTGTACATAGGTGGAGACAACACCTTCGTTCACGGCCAGAACGGCGGAACGACGAAGTGTCATGTTCTCGCCAATGGTCGCGATTGCGTCGGTGATCGCGTCGGAAACCGGCTTGCCATCGAGATCGGCGGCAGCCACAGCTTCGACGGAGCCGTCGGTACCAACAGCAATCTTGGTCACCTTGGCAACCAGTTCCTGGAACCCTTCGTTGCGAGCAACGAAGTCGGTTTCGGAGTTCAGCTCGACAGCGGCAACACGGCCAGCCTTTTTGGCTGCCTTTGCCAGGCCCTTGGTGCGCAGCCAGTCAACAGCCGCTTCCATATCACCGCCAGATTCGTTCAGGGCGGTTTTGCAGTCCATCATGCCAGCGCCGGATTTCTCGCGGAGCTCTTTTACCATCGCAGCGGTAATGCTCATCGATTGCCTCGTGGATGGGGGTTTAAGATAAAACACGGTGTAGCCGATGGCTATCCGCGCTTTTATGACGGGACTGCTGCATGTGCAGTCCGTCTTGCGAATTCAACATGAAACTGCCGCGGATGAACCGCGGCAGAAGAGTTTTAGGCTTCGGCAGCGACCGGTGCCGCCTCAGCTTCAGCTTCCGCCGGAGCTTCTTCGGCGGCCTCAACCAGCACTTCTTCAACCGGTGCTTCTTCCGATTCGCCAACATCCATGCCCGCAGCACCCTGCGCACGGGAGATACCGTCGATGGCAGCACGTGCAATCAGGTCGCAGTAAAGCGAAATCGCGCGGCCGGCGTCGTCGTTGCCCGGCACCGGATAAGTGATGCCTTCCGGATTGGAATTGGAATCGAGGATCGCAGCGACCGGAATACCCAGACGGCGTGCTTCCTGAATGGCGATCGCTTCACGGTTGGTGTCGATCACGAAGATCAGATCCGGAATGCCGCCCATGTCCTTGATACCGCCAAGGTTCCGCTCGAGCTTTTCGCGCTCGCGGTCCATGAACAGGCGCTCTTTCTTGGTCAGCGCGTTGGCTGCGTCGGAAGACAGAGTTTCTTCCAGCTTGCGCAGACGCTGAATGGACTGGGAAATGGTTTTCCAGTTCGTCAGCATGCCGCCAAGCCAACGTGCGTTGACGAAATACTGAGCGGAATTGCGAGCAGAGGTCGCAACAGCTTCCTGTGCCTGACGCTTGGTGCCAACGATCAGAACGCGGCCACCGCCGGCAACAGTGTCGGACACTGCCTTGAGAGCCTGATGCAGAAGCGGAACGGTCTGGGACAGATCCATGATGTGAACATCGTTGCGTACACCAAAGATGTACTGACCCATACGCGGGTTCCAACGGTGTTTCTGGTGACCAAAGTGAACGCCGGCTTCCAAAAGCTGACGCATGGTGAAATCGGGCAATGCCATACCCTTAATCTCCTGATTTTTCCGGTTTAACCTCCGCAAGAGGATGTGGGCCGGAGGATTTCTCCCATCGACCACCGGATGGACCCCGATAAGCTCGGTTTCCGCCCCTTGCGTGTGGAATGGGCGCCTTATAGTTGGGAAGAAATGTTATTTCAAGACCTAAGAGCCGGATTTCTTCACCGCTTCAGACTTGATCGAACAGAAATTATTGCCTGGAATTTGCGACGGACTTGCGGATTGAGACGCCCAATCCGCGCACTTGACGTGCTCTACTGGTGTTTTTAACAAGTTCCAAGCGCATTTTATGACTACCGGGAGAGCTTTTTTGACAACATGCGGCATCAATCACCTGGGACTGACTGTTCAAGACCTCGGCAAGACCACCGAATTTTTTACCGGTTTGCTCGGCTGGTCGCTTCTTGCAACAGATGACAGCTATCCCCGTACGACTGTCTCCGACGGCATATGCCGCCTGACACTCTGGCAGGCAGACCGTTCTCAACCGACCATCGGTTTCGATCGCAAGACCAATATCGGCCTCCACCACGTCGCTTTTGAAGTCGCCACCAGGGACGAACTCTTTGAACTGGCAGAAAAAGCCAGTAAGTGGCCAGGCGTGACCTTGGAATTCGCACCTGAACCGCTCGCAGGCGGTCCACGCATGCATATGATGTGCTACGAGCCCGGAGGCATTCGTGTGGAAATCATTTGGCCCGCCGGATAACCATGATTGGCATTTGAACTCAAGCCGTCTGTACATCCGTCACGCCAGGAACTGCCTTGAGCGCCCCGGCGATTTCCGGTGACAGGCGGAATCGGCCGGGCAGTTTTATTTCCACTTCCCGGGCTCCGTTCTCAAGCAGGACGATTACCGTCACATCCCCCTCGCCTCTGACCTGAAGGTGTTTGGCAAGGCTCTGGATCGGGCGTTCATCGCGCACAAAAACACGCATGCTTTTCTGCAGCCGGGCTGCAACCCGGTCGATCGGGTCGACCTGTTCGATCCTCAAGGATGGCTCATCGTCACGCATATCCGCACCGACCAGCACCACGACGGAACGGCCTGCTTGAAGAACATCCCGAAACTGCTCGAGTTTCTCCCTGAACAGCAACGCCTCATATTGCCCCGTCGCATCCGACAATCGGGCAATTCCCATGCGCGTACCGGTTTTGGTCTTGCGTTCCTGCATGGAGACGACGGTTCCGGCCAAGCGACCGTGAGACGCCCCCTTCTTGACCGCTTCGGAAAACTGCGCCCAGGGCTGAGCGCGCATCTTTTCCAGCACATTGGCATATTCGTCGATCGGGTGTGCTGACAGATAAAAGCCGATGGAGGCATGTTCGCGCTGCAGCTTTTCTTCATTTGTCCAGCCATGGACTTCGTCAAGCTGCAAAGGCTCTTCGCTGTCGCTGCCGCCAAACAACTCGTCCTGGCCGACGGTACGGTTTTCTTCAGTGCGCTGCGCCAGTCCCATGACCCGGTCGAGACCTTCGAACACTCGAGCCCGGTCCGGTTCGAGTTCGTCAAACGCTCCGGCCGCCACGAGATTTTCAAGTGTGCGCTTGTTCAGGGCCTTGGGTGAAATGCGGCGGGCGAAATCCCCAACGCTTTTGAACGGAGTGTCACCGCGTACTTCCACAATATGCTCAACGGCCTGCTCGCCAACGCCTTTGATTGCTCCCATAGCGTAGAAGATTTTGCTCTCCGACACGTCGAAATAGACCTGGGATCGATTGATCGACGGCGGCACAATGTCAATGCCCATCCGCCTGGCTTCCTGCCGGAAATCGCCGAGCTTGTCGGTGTTGCCGAGATCGAGCGTCATGGACGCGGCCATGAACTCCACCGGATGGTTCGCCTTGAGCCAGGCTGTGTGATAGGACACGAGCGCATAAGCAGCCGCGTGGGACTTGTTGAAGCCGTAGTTGGCGAATTTCGCCACGAGATCGAAGATCGTTCCGGCTTGTCCCTTGTTGATGCCGCGTTCCACTGCGCCATCGACAAAACGGGCCCGCTGGATCTCCATCTCCGCGGCGATTTTCTTACCCATCGCGCGACGCAAAAGGTCAGCTTCACCGAGCGAGTATCCGGAGAGCACCTGGGCAATCTGCATCACCTGCTCCTGATAGACGATAATGCCATTCGTCTCCATCAGGATCGGCTCGAGCAGCGGATGCAGGCAATCCGGATCCTGCTCGCCGTGCTTCACGGCGTTATAGACCGGAATGTTTTCCATCGGTCCGGGTCGATAAAGCGCCACAAGCGCAATGATATCCTCGAACCTGTCGGGCTTCATACCGGCGATTGCCCGGCGCATGCCCTGACTTTCGAGCTGGAACACACCGAAGGTCTCACCGCGCGCAAGCAATTGGTAGGTGATTTCATCGTCGATGGGCAGGGCCGCCACATCTACCTTCACACCCCGGCGTTCGATCAGTTTTACGGCCGTATCGATTACCGTCAGCGTTTTCAGGCCGAGAAAGTCGAACTTAACCAGTCCCGCATCTTCGACCATCTTCATGTTGAACTGGGCAACCGGCATATCGGAACGCGGGTCCCGATAGAGCGGCACCAGCTGTTCCAAAGGCCTGTCGCCGATCACCACCCCCGCCGCGTGGGTCGAAGCGTGGCGGTAGAGCCCTTCCAGTTTCTGAGCCATGCCGAGAAGGCGCTCGACGATTTCCTCTTCCTTTGCGGCTTCCCTGAGGCGCGGCTCGTCCTCAATTGCCTGCGCTAGCGTTACCGGATTTGCCGGATTGGCGGGTACCAGCTTGCAAAGTCGGTCGACCTGACCGTAAGGCATCTGAAGCACACGGCCAGTGTCACGTAACACCGCACGGGCCTGCAGCGATCCGAACGTAATGATCTGCGCAACCTGCTGACGACCATATTTTTCCTGCACATAGCGGATCACCTCTTCGCGGCGACTTTGACAGAAATCGATGTCGAAATCCGGCATCGAGACACGTTCCGGGTTCAGGAAGCGTTCGAACAGCAACGAAAACCGCATCGGATCGAGATCGGTAATGGTCAGTGCCCAGGCAACCAGCGAACCCGCGCCCGAGCCGCGGCCGGGTCCGACAGGAATATCCTGGTTCTTGGCCCACTTGATGAAGTCGGCAACGATCAAGAAGTAACCCGGGAACTTCATGCGTTCGATAATGCCGGTTTCGTAGTCGAGCCGTTCCCAATAGTCTTTTTCTTCCAGCCCGGGAGCGAGACCGTGAGCGTCCAGACGCGCCTGCAGACCTTCTCTCGCCTGTCGATTGAGTTCCTCGGCCTCGGCCTTTTCGGCTTCTTCAGGATCTGCGTCCGCTCCAGCGAATCGCGGCAATATCGGATCTCGCCGCAGCGGCCGGAAACTGCATCTCCTGGCAATCTCGATGGTCGATGTCAGCGCCTCGGGAAGATCGGCGAACAGCGCGCACATTTCCGCCCGGCTCTTGAAATAGTGTTCCGGTGTCAAACGGCGGCGGTCGTCCTCGATCAGGACCCGGCCTTCGGAAATACAAATCAGCGCATCGTGCGCTTCGTAATCTTCGCGCTTGGGGAAAAAGGCTTCGTTCGTCGCAACGATCGGCAAATTCAGTTCATAGGCAAGGTCTAGGAAGTCGGCTTCCGTCTTCCGCTCGCCCTCCATGCCGTGTCGCTGCAACTCGACATAGCAACGCGTCGGAAATCCATCCGCGAGTTTTTGCAAACGTTCCCTTGCCAGATCTTTCTGTCCGGCGATCAAGGCAGCTCCGACTGGGCCGAGATAACCACCCGTCAGAACGATGACGTCTTCGGATTTCGACAGGAGATAGTCTGCTGACACATGTGGCCGCAAACCTGTTTCCGTATCAAGAAACGCCCTTGAAGTCAGCTCCATGAGATTGCCGTAACCAGCTTCGGTCATGGCTATGAGAACCACATCCGACAGCGCAGGTTCTCCGCGTCGACCACTCTCCAGACCGTCGTCAAAGAACACCGAAAGCTGACAGGCCGTGATCGGTTGAATACCCGTGCCCCAGGCCTTTCCGGAAAACTCCTGGGCCCCGAACAGATTGTTGGTATCGGCAATTGCCAGCGCCGGCTGATCATCAGCCTTGGCCAGATCAAGGAGCTTCTTGATCGGTAGGGCACCTTCCAGAAGCGAAAGCGCTGAATGCACCCTGAGATGCACATATCCGGGACCCGGGGTCAGTTGCTTACCAGCACCGGACCCGGAGGGATAAATTGTTGATGTATCGGACGTCATGTCGGCGCTCATACCATCTTCCAGAATCAGCGCTCAAGTGAAACGCTTCAAATGTCATCTGTCGAGCCGACAATAAGGTTGTCACCGTTGTTCTTTTCAGACCTTCGCCTCTAATCCGACCGTCTGCCTTCCACAGTCCTTCGCCAACTGGAATCTCCGAAGAAAAGTGACTACCGAACGCCAACGGCTTTCAGCACTAGCCTGCTGTAAACAGCACGTCGGCCCAGACGGCAAGTGTCGTACAAAAACAGACCAAAGACCCGAATGCTGCAAAGTCACGAGCGATGTGGAACATGTCACCCTCCAACCAAAGTTCGTTGCGTAAAGTGAATATGTTCCATCTTTGTTCTCTTTGCAAGCGCTTTTTGTTCCTCTTGCCATGAGACCAATCAATTTTAGCGAAAAACCTAGGTTTTCACTTTGTTCCGCACTTTGAGAGAATCAGGCTTTGAGCGTACGCCAGCGCCAAATCAGACGCACCTGTTGATTAAAGATCCTGAACCAGCCCGTCCTGAAGCGTGATCGCCCGATCCATACGTCCGGCCAGATCCAGATTGTGAGTGGCAAACAATGTTGCAACACCGGAAGCTCTGACGAGTGCCGACAAGGCATCGAAAACATAGTTTGCCGTTTTCGGATCGAGGTTCCCTGTTGGTTCATCGAGCAGCAGAATGCGCGGCGCATTAGCAACCGCGCGTGCAACGGCTACTCGCTGCTGCTCACCACCCGACAGCTCCGATGGCCTGTGGCTGCCGCGATCTCCAAGCCGCATGTAGTTAAGCAGCTCGTCCGCACGGTCCGCTGCGACTTTGCGCGGCAGACCCCGGATCATCTGCGGCATCATGATGTTCTCCTGCGCCGTAAACTCGGGCAACAGGTGATGGAACTGGTAGACGAAACCAATGTCGTTGCGCCGGATTGCCGTTCGCTCGTCATCCGATAGTTCCGAGCAATTGACAGGTCCAAGCAATACATCGCCTTCATCCGGGCGCTCCAAAAGACCGGCAATATGCAAAAGCGTCGACTTGCCCGTACCCGAGGGAGCAACGAGCGCAACCATCTCCCCCGCCTCGATACGCAGGTCAGCCCCTCTGAGAATGTGCAGTTTACGGTCACCCTCATCGAAACTGCGGACAATACCGGAAAGCTCCACGGCGGCGGGCGCGAGCCCTGGTGTACG
>NZ_JAILWL010000322.1 GCF_025698965.1 Roseibium sp. | reverse complement strand
CGACGCAAGCACCACACTGTGATGTGTCACAGCCGACATGTGTGCCCGTCAGGCCTCTGGCCTCCCGGATGAACGATACGAGCAGCGTTCGGTCTTCGACATCAGCCGAAACCGATTTGCCGTTCAATACCATCGATACCTTCGACATCAATTTCTCTCCCTCATGAAATTCTTTGAGCCATCGCTCAAATGCGTCCCGGTTTATCACCGTGTTCTATTTCGTAGGTCCTGGCGAGCAATTTTCGTCAGAACCGGATCATTTCAAAATTGGAGCGCTCCGGTCAACTTGCAATAGCCAGAACCACGATCAGGGCGGCCAGAAGGATCAAGCCCCAGACCATGGGGCCTCCAAACGCATTACTCCGCGCGGCGGCTTCAATATTTTCTTCAGCTTTGTGAATTCCCTCTTCGACGGCATGCTCCGCTTCCTCAATGGCGTGCATGACCTCTCCGGGGGCCTCTTCAATTGCTATACGCTTGGCTTCTTCTGCAATTCCCGGATCTAGCTCATCCGACACTTCCTCAGCCGCTGCCGGACTTGCGCCTCCTGCGACCGTCTCGGTGAATTTGGTGAAGAACTCCTCAGCCATTTTCTTTGCAGTGGAATCTATCAGCCGACTTCCGAGTTGCGCGAGCTTGCCACCAACCTGAGCCTTGGCTTCATAAGTCAGGACCGTCTCGTCACCTTCTTCGGTCAACTTTACATCCGCAGACCCCTTGGCAAACCCAGCAACACCGCCCTTGCCTTCACCCGAGATCGTGTAGCTCTCAGGAGGGTTGATGTTATCAAGCGTGACGGATCCTTTGAATTTTGCTTTGACAGGTCCGATCTTAGACGTCACGGCTGCCGTCATTTCCGTGTCGGAGGTTTTTTCGAGGCTTTCACACCCGGGAATACACGCCTTGAGAATCTCCGGATTGTTGAGAGCCTCCCAAACTGTTTCCCTTTTTGCCGGAATCCGGTGAGAGCCGTTCATGTCCATGTGCATTCTCCCCAAATCGCTCGTTGGCGCATTGCCTCAGCTCAACTCACGCACGCCGTCAAGGCTCGTGCTACGAGCTCACATTCTCACTATGAGAGCGTGTTTCGTGCAAATTTTCAATCGCTTATGTCGATGGCATTCGAGAACCGCACCTGTGCGGGTGCACCGTGTGTCAATTGCGAAGTCGACCGAAAGACCGGAACAGCAGTTATCAGCCGCTAACCTGCGGCTGCACCAGGCTCATTGCTGCCCTGGACAAAGGTCAGTGTATCGCGGAAGTCGAGAGGCTTGGAATATAGATATCCCTGCAGGTAGTCGCATTGCAGGTCCTGCATGATGTTTTTTTGGACCACGGTTTCCACACCTTCGGCAGTGATGCTCAAGTCCATGGCTTTTGCAACGGCCATGATGGATTTCACGACGGCAAGTGCATCCCTGTCCTGATCCATGTTCATGATGAAACTTCGATCGATTTTGATACCATCAACCGGGAGTTTGCGCAGATAGCTGAAGGAAGAATACCCGGTACCGAAATCGTCGATTACCACTTTTGCTCCCTTGCCACGCAACCAACTGAGCAAGGAAATTGTCACTCGATCATTATTGATGAAGAGCCCTTCCGTCACTTCGAAAACCAGCTTGTTCAAAGGCAGTTCAGCAGCGGAGGCAGCTTCTTCAATATCCTTGTAGATCCGGTTTGTCTGCACTTGCCGCGGCGACAGGTTCACATTCAGGCGTGTGCCTTCCGACAAATCGGTTAACTGACCGAATTCGGAAAACGCAGCCCTGAACATCCAGGCCCCGATTTCTGAAATCAGCCCACTGGCTTCAGCCGCTTCGATCATGCGAGCAGTGTTCAGATAGCTGCCACCTGGTGTGCGGAACCGCATCAAGGCCTCGAAGGAGGCAAGGCTTTCGTCTTTCGCCTTCATGATCGGTTGGTAATGGACGGAAAATTCGGTTTGGTTGGACGTGCCTGTCAGGAGCGACGCCAGCCGCAGACGCTCGAAAGCTGCTTCCTGCATCAGGGGATGAAAAACCGCATGATTGGTGACACCCTTCTGCCGAACATCGTTCAACGCGATTGAAGCGAATCGGACGGTTTCTTCCGCACCCTGTTTTTCGTTCTCAGCAAGAGCAAAACCCAAACGAAGCTTCAGGGTAATCTGGTTTTCATCGAGTGTTATCGGTTCCTGGAACGCGTCCTCCACCCTGGCGACGACGTCATCGACGCTGTTGCCATCACCTTTCAAAAGAATGAGAAACTCGTCTCCTTCCTTGCGTGCGATCGTCAAGGCATCAGGAAAGGTCTGCGAAAGCCTGTGTCCGGTTTTCTTCAACACAGCGCTGGCTTTTTCGTCACCAATGCCGTCGACAATCACCCGGAAACGCTGAATGTCGGTATGTATGACCAAGAGCGAAGTGCGTTTGAGAGAGTTTCTCTCAAATGACTCGATAAAACCCGAGAAGGTTGACAGCCCGGTCACCCGGTCGACATAGGCGAGATTGCGAATATGCTCAAGAAGGCCGGTTTTTTCGTATCCAAGTGCAACGTTGGATACGAACAGTTGAACGACTTCAGCCCCCACCAGATCCTCAAGCAAGGTCTCGGGAATGCCAAGATAAAGCGCACCCGCCATACCGTTTCTTGTCACCAGCGGAAGCGCAAGTCCCTGTGCTGTCGAGCAGTTCGCCTGCCGCTCGACACACTCATTGATTGATCTGCGGATCGCATCGTCGCCGACAACATCAATCGGAAGATCAATCTTGTCCTCGAAATTGCCGGTTGCCGCCAAAACCCTGAATTTTGATCTGTCGACAGCGCCATATTCCGGTAACGTTTCGGGGCCGCACAAAAGGCTGTCGACCGGTTGACCGAAAAGCTCCGAAAGTTGGTGGAGTACCGCCGAAGCGAATTCGCTCAAAGCATTCTTTTCAACGATGGCGGCAAAGTGAGAATTGAGCTGTTTCAGTTTCTGGCGATTGGTCTCCAGTGACATGACCAGCTTATAGCCCCGCAGAGCGGTGACGATTGCCGTTATCAGCTTCGTGCGGGATAGTTCCGCCTTCTCCGTATAGCCATCAATGTCGTATTTCATGATCACGTCAGTTTGCGGAGCATAGCCGGGCTGGCCTGTCCTCAGGATCAAACGCGTGAAGTGATTTCCGAGCTCCGACCTGATCCAGCTGACAAGACCGAGACCGGCGGTATCGCTTTCCATGACGACATCAACCAGGGCCACCGCAATGTCGGTGTTCTGCTTCAGCAGTTCACGAGCCTCCTCCGCCGAAAGGGCATGCAGAAGCTCGAACGATCGCTCTTCAAACTGGCATCCGGCAACAGCAATTTCGGTGACCTCATGCACGTCCGGGTCATCATCGACGACAAGGATTTTCCACGGAGACTTCGTGCTTTCTGAAATGTCCGGACGAGAGGGGGCAAGAAAATCCATTGCCATCTTAGTGCACCTTCCTTCCGGTCGCCGTATCGGATTTCGCTGACGTCTTCACAGGAAATTCGATCAAAAATTCCGTACCTTCCCCAACGTTCGATGTCACCGAGATCGTTCCCTCCAAAGCTTCCGTCACCAACTGATAACAAATGGCCATGCCAAGTCCTGATCCGCCTTTTCCAAACTTGGTTGTAAAAAATGGTTCAAAGACCTTCTTCAGATTCTTGTCAGGAATTCCAACTCCGAAATCCTTGCAGCTAAACACAATATTCTTGATCGTTGCGCTGGTTTCACCCAACCCCGGCTCCTCCACCACCTTTGAAGAAAGCTTGATCTTTCCGTGGCTTCTGCCTTCGTACGCATGCTTCATTGCGTTTTCTACGAGGTTGGAAACAAGTTGGCTCACCGCTCCTGGATAACTGTCGACAGCTTCATCAGCAGCAAGATCCAGTTCCACGTCGAATGAAGTCTTTTTCAGCATGGGCTGTAGGGTGGCCAACGTTTCGCGGATGATATGATCGAAATTGAAAGGCCGTTTTTTCTCGCTTTGCCTGTCGACCGCAACCTGCCGAAAATTGCCGACAAGGTCCCTCGCCCGCCCCAAGGTCTTTTCGATAATATTTGCGGTATCGGTAATGCGCTGGACCTCTTTCTCAAGCGCCTCCTTGCTGAGGCTCTGCTGCTCAAGTTCCGATTGCAAATAGCTTGTAGCGTCCTTGATGGTCGTCGCTGCCATGAGTGCATTGCCTAGCGGAGTGTTCAACTCATGTGAAACTCCAGCCACCAAAGCCCCGAGCGCGGCGAGGTTATCCGCCTGAATCAGCTCTTCCTGGACCAGCTTCAACTGATCGGTGCGATGTGCGACAAGGTCCTCAAGATTTGTCTGGTATTCCTGGATTTTCTGCAAATCCAGGTGCCGACGCTGAACCATCGTTTGCAGGCTTGCGGCAAGTATCCCGATTTCATCCGCCCGCCCGGGCATAAGCTCTGCCTTGGGCGGATCTTCGATCAATCTCGGTGTCGAAAGATAATCGACGATTGCCGACAATGGCCCACCGATCAATCGCCGGAAAACGGTCCTGATTACGATGGCAAGCAGCAGCAAATAAACAATGATCGCGGTAACGATGAAACCGACCGTGGAAGCGATTTCATACGAGATCGTATTCCGGTCAATCAGGATGAAAACCTGACCAATCGAATCCTTGTGAAGGATCGTGCTTGGTGAATTTAACGTGTAGCTGAGTGCCTCGGCCTGTCGAGGTCCTGCAACCGGCTCCCCGAAATTACCCGTATCCGGTGTCTCGACCCAGACCTTTTCAACGACCTCAAGACTTTCAAGACCTCGAATGAGCTGCAGCGTCGCATCCGCATTGACAGTCCAGATAGCGCGCTCAAACGGTCGTTTGGTGGCTTGAAAGAATGCCTCCGTTACTCGGATCGCCCTGGCGTGCGAAGCGTCCCAGGTGATCTTCGTTAAGATGCCTATGAAGATTATGCCGAGTATCGCAAACAAACCGAGCGTATAGAATATAAATGTGCGCGACAGGCTGGTTCGGCCCGTCTCCTTCGCAGTAAATGGCAACGACGCACTGCCGCTCAAACTCAAGGCACCCACCTCTGCCTACGGGGATTTCCCCTAAATTGGTAAGCTTGCACACCGTCCTTCGCATGCCGGATGACGGCAGGCAAAGGAGCCTGGCAAGCATCTGTTTCCAGCTTCCTGAAATGCGTACGATCAAGGATGCTTCGAAACCGCCCTGGCGCTCGATCAACACTTTCGATCTTTGTCGTCGATTGATTGTCCCAAGCCCCGAATGCACATTGTGGGGACGCTTTCTAAATTTTCCATAAAAATTAGTTGTAATTCACACCACCCCAACCTCTTTTTGGGATTGACGGATCCAGTCATTCAGTCCGGATAAAATCGATATTGGTGAGCGGCTTGCATCATGCAACTTTGTCTGGCCGGGTTTCATTCCAGTCCGCTCCAAAGACCTCAATCAAAACCTTTCTGGCAATGAACTTCCTCTCAATTCCTGGTTTGGACGTATCACGCCCCAACAACGGACAGATAAGGTTTCTTGGCAACAACATCTTCAAAAGGCGCTTCGACGGCCTGAGTGGTGACCTTTGAGGCCTGCACCGGACGCCGTGTGTCACCGACGATCTGTTTCGGAGCGGCGCTGTCCTTGAGCATGTAACCGATGTACCGCGTCGATTCGACAGCATCGTAACCAAGACGCTTCCGGAGTTTTTTGCGAAGTTTGGAAATGTGACTTTCCACGACACACTCATCGACACCATCGTTCATGACACCGTATACCGCGTTGAAGATCTGTGTTTTTGTAACCCGGCGCCCCTTGTTCTTAACGAGATACTCCAAAATACGGCGCTCGCGGCGCGGCAGCTCCATAACATCTCCACCAACCATCGGATCACGTCCGTCGAAGAAAACCTCGATTGCCCCGGTCCCGACCGAACTGTTTCTGGCCGAAATCCGACGCCGGAAAGCACCAACCCGTGCAATTATTTCACGAACATGGACCGGCTTCCTCAAAACATCGTCCATGCCAGCGGAAAACAATTGAAGTGTACTTTCCAAACTGGAGGTATCTTCAAGCGCCACTATTTGCGCCTCCGGGCAATGCTTGCGTATGGAGTTGACAAAACCTGCCCGCTCATCGCACGCCCCGAGCAAGATCGCATCCACAGATGCCAGATCCTGCGCACAGGTGATTTCCAACCAATCCTTGAGTTCGGACGGATGAAGTTCAAGGGAGGCGTATCCCTCCCGTTCGAATGCCGAGGCGTAACCTGAAGTTACAATCTCTCTGGAGTCCACAACTATAAACATATCAGCCCCCTGTATATTTCGACAATCAATCCGTAAATTTACCGGGGCATTAGGTCAATAATTCTTCCCTGTACAGGGACTTGTTTCAAGACTTAAGGTATCAATACTTCCAATATCCACATGTAAATCTAAATAAAAAATCAATGACATTGAGAACAAACTGAGCGAAAAATTAATTAAAATTCCAACAATCGCTGAATTTAGCGAAATATAAGATCTATGACTACATATATATCCAAAAAACACCGCAGAAAAAAGCGGCATTTTTAGTTTTTTACTACTAAATCGGCAAAATGGTTACGACACACCCGAAAGTGACTGCGCCAGCTCGGAAAATGGATCAGATGGCTGTATCTCATCAGCTCGTTGACGCATGGCCTCATAGATCATGGGTACAAGGCGACAGGCTTTTTCAAGTTGCTCATCTCCGGCCGCTTGAAATCCACCCATCATCCGAAGGTCCTTGGTATCTTCATACTGGGATATCAGCCCTTTGATCCGGTGAATCAGTTCCTGTTGTTCAGGTGTCCATGCTCTGGTCGCTAGTCTGGACGTCGACTTCAAAACATTCACCGGTGGATAGCGCCCGGCTTCGGCAATCTGTCGGTCCAGAACCACGTGACCATCCAGAAGGCCCCTGATGGTGTCGGACACCGGATCGTTGTGATCGTCTCCATCTACTAGTACGGAGAAGATGCCCGTAATAGAGCCCTCACCTGAACTTCCGGGCCCGGCTCTTTCAATCAGACGAGCGAGATCCGCAAACACGCTTGGCGGATATCCGCGGGCAACCGGTGGTTCGCCGGCTGCAAGGGCGACATCCCTTGCTGCATGCGCAAACCGGGTTGCGGAGTCCAGAATGAGCAGCACCTTATGCCCCTGACTTCGGAAATATTCCGCAACGCTCATCGCCGTCTTCGGAGCCAATCGCCTTTGCATGGCGCTCTCATCCCCTGTCGATGCGACAACAACCGAGTTTGCCAGCGCTTCGCCGAGGATATCCTCGATAAATTCCCTGACTTCGCGGCCACGTTCCCCCACAAGCCCGACAACAACGGTGTCAAAGTCCCCGAACCCGGCAAGCATACCCAGCAGTGTAGACTTGCCCACGCCAGACCCGGCGAATACGCCGACACGCTGCCCGACACAAAGGGGGGTGAACAGGTCGATCACCTTCACACCGGTTTTAACGCCTTCGGAAATTTTTGTGCGGTTCATGGCCGGTGGCGGTGCGCGGTCAAGCAGAAAAGCTTCAACGCCGTGGCTCAAGCCTCCTGCGCCGTCAATCGGTTCACCAAGCGCATTGATGATCCGGCCTCGCCAGCTCATGTCCGGGTGAATGGCAAGTCCCCCCATGACCGAGGCGACGCTTCCAATGCCTATGTCCGTCACTCGCTCAAGCGGTTTCACCACA
>NZ_JAILWL010000321.1 GCF_025698965.1 Roseibium sp. | reverse complement strand
GGCCATGAAAAACCCTTGATATTCAATTAGAGAAGTCTGCGACAAAATTTATTCAAGATCTGAAGTGCTGGCAATCCGCTGGAAATCCTCTCCCGTGCCTGCTTGGTTAATAAGAGATTTACCAAGGAGACGATAGGGTCAGGTCAAAGTTATGCGTAACGACTGCCGGATCATTGATGACTGCCAGCCCTAAAGCCTATCAGCGCGGCGCTGCCCTGCCGAGCTCCAATCCGTTTCAGCGCCTTGCCGAGCTTCTCGCCGACGAGACGCCCGGTCTTGATCCGATTATCATGACCATTGGCGAGCCACAGCATCCGATACCTGACTTCACGGCTGAGGTTCTTGCAGAAAATATGGCGAGTTTCCGCAGGTACCCGCCGATCGTCGGATCTCCGGAATTTCGTGAAACAATCGCGGCCTGGCTCGATGAGCGGTACAATCTCGGCGGCATGATTGATGCCGACCACGGGGTGCTGCCCCTGAACGGGTCGCGGGAAGGGCTCTCGTTCGGCGCAATTGCAGCAAGAGATCAACTGGACAAGGGCATCGACCACCCGGTGGTGATCCTGCCCAATCCCTTTTACCAGACCTATGCTGCGGCGGCTCATGTGGCAGATGCCGAAGCCGTGCTTCTGGATGCCGTCCCCAGAAACAATTTTCTTCCGGATCTTGACGCATTGGAACCTGAATTACTCGACGAAACCGTTGCCTTTTATGTTGCTTCTCCAACCAACCCGGAGGGGTTTGTCGCCGATATTGGCTACTGGCAACACCTGATCGGACTGGCGCGCAAACACCGGTTCTACATATTTGCCGATGAATGCTATTCCGAGATCTACCGGAAGACACCACCACCAGGCATCCTGGAAGCTGCCAGAGCAATGGGTGGAGATTTTTCCAACATCATCGTTTTGAATTCTCTTTCAAAACGCTCAAACCTTGCCGGTCTTCGGTGCGGTTTTGCAGCAGGGGATCCCGACTTCTTGCGGAAATGGGCCAAGTTTCGCGGGTTGGCGGCGCCCCAGGTGCCACTCCCTGCCCAGGCTGTTGCGGTCCGGGCCTATCAGGACGAAGCGCACGTCATCGAGAACCGCCGGCTTTACAACGAAAAATTCGAGGTCGCCGAACGCCTTCTTGGTCCGATCATGGGTCCCGTGACGCCACAGGCGGGTTTCTTCCTTTGGCTCGATATTGGTCGTTGGGGCGACTCAGTGAGTGTAACGAAAGACCTGTGGCGCGACATCGGCGTCAAGGTTTTGCCGGGTGGCTATCTGGCATCCGATCAATCCGATGGCAGCAACCCGGGACGGAGCTACATCCGCGTCGGGCTTTGCGCCCCGCTTGAGCAAACGGAAATTGCTCTTGAACGTTTGGCAAACTGGTTAGGAGAAAAGGCATGAGACGGGCCAGTGCAGTTCGCGGCAATGGCCGCCGCTCTTCGGTGGATCTGCTGGACACCGAAAGCCCGTTGAAGCGCTTCATGCGACGCAACCTTGTGGGCGCGGCCGGTCTCGGCGTCATAGCGATCGCCGCCATGCTGGCGGCAAGCCTGGCGACCTGGTCGGTCAGTGACCCCAGCTTGAACCATGCAACCGGTGCCCCCGTGCGCAACGCCCTCGGCGCCCCCGGAGCCGTCATCGCCGATATCCTGATGCAGTCCATCGGGCTGGCAACGGCCGTGTTCCTGATCCCGCTTGTGCTGTGGGGCTGGAGACTGCTGGCCGGACATGCGCTCGGGATAGGCCGCAAGCGCCTGGTCTATTGGGTCATCGGTTCCGGATTGGCTGCCGGGGCTCTTGCCGCACTGCCGGTGCCAGACAGCTGGCCTCTGCCGAACGGACTTGGAGGTTTCTTCGGCGATACGATCCATCATGTACCCTCACTGATCACGTCCAACCTCACCAGCGGCGCCGCCACCATTGTCGGAGGTCTCGGCCTCGGTGTACCAGCTGTCCTGTTTCTGCTGGCAGCTGCCGGCTGGCTCGGTGGCAAGGACAAGGTCTCCGAGCGTATTGAACCCACGCGCATGCCCAAGGGTCATGGCAAGTCGATCGAAGACGAACTCGGCCTCGAGGATGAAGAGCGCGAATCCCGTCTGTCCCTGCTCACCACGGCCCTGGTCGGACAGGCAGGTCATTGGGGTCTTCAAACGGCAGCGCAACTGCGCCGGCTGACAGGCTTTAAGCGGACCCGTCAACAGGATGAGGAACTTTGGGAAGATGAGGACCAGGCGGACGATTACGAAGTGGAAGACGATCGCCAGGGCAATCGCCTGAAATCTTTCCGCCGCGCTCTTGCAGGCCGATTGATGCCGCAGGACGATGATGGTCTCGACGAATTCTACGAACGTGGCCGCGATCAGGAAACGGACGCGCACCAAGATCCATACGAGGACGATCCATTTGGCGAAGAGGGAGAAGGTTTCGAGCCGGACGAACTTCTGATCGACAAGGGACCGGTAACGGGTCAACCGGCTGTCCCGGTCGGCATCGCATCGCCTGAGCCGGCCCCGGTGCCGTCGCAACCCCAGGACACGGCGCTTGCGCCGCAGGCCGGTCGGGTTGTCCCGCAGGCACCGCGCCCAAAGCAGAGCAAGCGCGCCATTTCAGAGGCGCAGCCGTCCTTCCTCGGCGCACCGGAAGAATACGAACTGCCGCCACTCAGACTGCTTGCCGAACCAAAAGCGGGTGGCAAGGTTCCAGGATTGTCAGCCGACGCATTGGAACAGAATGCCCGCATTCTGGAAGGCGTTCTGGAAGACTTTGGTGTTCGCGGTGAAATCATCGAGGTGCGCCCGGGACCTGTCGTAACGCTTTACGAGTTGGAACCGGCACCGGGCATAAAGTCCTCCCGCGTGATCGGTCTTGCTGACGATATTGCCCGCTCCATGAGTGCGATTTCCGCTCGTGTAGCCGTCATTCCGGGCAAGAACGCCATCGGCATCGAACTGCCGAATGCGCGCCGCGAGACCGTTTATCTGCGCGAATTGCTGGCTGCTCAGGACTTCGAGAAGGCCAAGGCCAAACTGGCGCTGGCGCTCGGCAAAACCATCAATGGCGAAAGCGTTGTCGCGGATCTGGCCCGCATGCCGCACCTTCTGGTCGCCGGTACCACTGGTTCGGGTAAGTCCGTTTCGATCAACACCATGATCCTGTCACTGCTTTACCGGCTGACGCCGGAACAGTGCAAGATGATCATGATTGACCCGAAAATGCTCGAACTGTCCATCTATGACGGTATCCCGCACCTGCTGACACCCGTGGTGACCGATCCGAAAAAAGCCGTGGTCGCCCTGAAGTGGACGGTCCGCGAGATGGAGGACCGTTACAAGAAGATGTCCAAGATGGGCGTCCGGAACATTGACGGCTACAATACCCGTATCAAGCAGGCATTGGAAAAGGGAGAAAGCTTCACCCGGACCGTCCAGACCGGTTTTGACAGGGACACCGGCCAGCCGATCTACGAGGAAGAGGAACTGCCGCTCGAGGCGATGCCGTATATCGTGGTGATCGTCGACGAAATGGCCGACCTCATGATGGTTGCGGGCAAGGACATCGAAGGGGCGATCCAGCGCCTGGCACAAATGGCCCGCGCGGCAGGCATTCACCTGATCATGGCAACCCAACGTCCGTCTGTGGACGTTATCACCGGTACCATCAAAGCCAATTTCCCCACCCGTATCTCCTTCCAGGTGACGTCGAAGATCGACAGCCGTACCATCCTCGGGGAAATGGGCGCCGAACAGCTGCTCGGTATGGGTGATATGCTGTTCATGGCGGGTGGCGGTCGCATTCAACGCGTTCACGGTCCCTTCGTGGCTGACGATGAAGTGGAAGAAATCGTCAAGCACCTGAAGGTTCAGGGCACACCCCAATATCTGGAAGCAGTGACCGAGGAAGAGGAAGAAGCCGAGAGCCCCTATGATGGCGGCCTTGCAGGCGGCGGTGAGGGCAACGACCTTTACGACAAGGCGGTTGCAATTGTCCTGCGCGACAAGAAAGCCTCCACTTCCTATGTCCAGCGACGCCTTTCGATCGGCTATAACCGCGCGGCGTCCCTGATCGAACGCATGGAGCAGGAAGGTTTGATCAGTCCTGCGAACCATGCCGGCAAACGTGAAATTCTCGTGCAAAATGGCGTTGAGGAAGAGTTCTGATGGTAAAGCGCAAGGCGTAAAATAGGGGCTATTTTATCAGGACCAACTGTCCCGAAATGAATCGGATCGCATGCCATGGTGAATTCATAGCACCGGCGGGGCCCGTTAAATCAGGGACAAACTTGATGGTTCGGAGGATGGCAAAAAGCCGGTCATCATCGGCGTTGCACCGCTTGCCCGATGGGCAGCATCATGAGAAGCGCCATGCCGATGGCACCGCTTTCCAACATCAATTGGTTCATATTTTGCGCCTTACGCACTAAACTGCCAAAGCTTTGCCACACACGATACCTAGCTAAGGCTCAATGCTTCGGCGCGCTAACGATTAGGACAATGCATCATGCTGAAACGCTTCGCTCATCGCTTGGTCAAACCCCTGGTTTGTTCCACCATGGCCGTGATTGTGACTTTGGCGGCATTTGCTCCGGCACACGCCCTTACCGATCAGGAGCAAAAGACGCTTAAGGACTTGAATCAATACTTCAATTCCGTGAAGACCATGCATGGCGACTTCATTCAGTTCGGCCCGGATGGCAGCCAGTCGGACGGCAAGTTCTACATGGCCCGGCCCGGCAAGGTTCGCTTTTACTACAACAAACCCTCGGTCCTCGACATCGTTGCTGACGGCAAATCCGTGTCCGTGCGGGACCGCAAATTGAATACGCAGGATATCTGGCCACTCGGCCAGACCCCATTGCGATTTCTATTGTCCGACACAATCGATCTCCAGAAGGATACCAACGTCACCAATGTTCTTGTGGAAGAAGACCTGATCACGGTCACCATTTTCGACAAGACCAAGTTCAACTCCGGAACACTGACGCTGATTTTCGACGCCAAGGACTATGCGCTAAAGCAATGGACCGTCACCGATCAACAGGGATATGACACCTCTGTCGCCGTTTATAACGTCGTCTCGAACGGCCCGAGTAATCCGGAACTGTTCAAGATCGATTACCTGTCAAACGCGCGACAAGGCAAGAACTGAGCCGGAAGGGTGCGTTCAACGTGACGTTCCCCACCACCCGGTCACTCGTCTTTCAGCTGCTCGAAGAATTCTGCGCTCACCAGGACTTACGCCTGACCGCAGGAGACCCTTACGGTCATGCGGGTCTGGTGGAAAGCTCTGGCGGATCTCGCTGGTTCTTCAAAGGCACAAGATTCGACCTGAACAGTCTTGGTGCAGCTGAAATTGCCAATGACAAGGCTTATGCTTCGAAATTCCTCGGCAAAAACGGGCTACCGGTAGCCACCTCCTGCTTCATTACGAGCACCGACATCCTCAACGGCCAACCGCTTCCGGAATACGTTCGGAGTTTCACAAGCCGGACGAACTTCCCCTTGTATGTGAAACCCAATATCGGCCAGGAAGGTCGCGACGTGATCCGTGTCGACACAGACAGCACTCTCCAGGCGACCCTGGAGATATTGGCAAAACGTCATGATCACCTTCTCGTTCAGGAAGAAATCCGAGGGCGTGAGCTTCGGATTGTCATTCTCGATGGCGAAATTCAGTGTGCCATCGAACGGCTTGCGCCGACCATCACGGGAGATGGATTGCGCAGCATCGCAGATCTGCTGAAAATGACCGGAAAACTCACACCGGACGATAAACGGATCACGACGGAACTGGCTGCACAAAACCTGACACTGGATTACGTACCTTTTTCCGGTCAGAGAATTACGGTTCTGCCGATTGCCAACCTGTCGGCAGGTGGAACGGCCAGGATCGTCACTCGCGAAATTGCGCCGGACATCCTCTCATTCGCCAGCAGGGCCTCTCAATCCCTGGGATTGAGATATGCTGGCGTCGACCTGATTTTGCCTGAAGCCGCCGAAGCCGAAAGCCCGGCTGTCGTCCTTGAAGTCAACGCAGCCCCGGGTCTCAGCAACCTCGCCAGACAGGGACTGGCAGAACTTGATCTGGTTAAAGAGATTTACAGCAAGATCTTTTCAGCCATGTTTCTCGATTAACAGGCCAATTGCTGTCAGAACTCATTGCAGATCGGCAACGATGCCTCTTATTGCAAATATGGACAACTTTCAGAAAATCGATATTTCGACCATCTTTTCCAAATTATCTTAGGGGGAGATTTGAGCATGTTTGAAAAACATGGATCTCGTTTTGCAACTTTACTTTTATTTTCAATACTCTTCGTTATGGCAGCTGAAGGTCCTGCATTCTCCGAACCGTCTTTGGAACGTGGAAAGTACCTGGTGGAAGGTCCCGCAGCCTGCGGAAACTGCCACACACCAAAAGGGCCGGATGGAGAAATCCCCGGCATGGATCTTGCCGGAATGCTGGTGGAGAAAAACGACGCGTTCACTGCAATAGCGGGCAATATCACATCGGGTGGTTCCGTGGGGAGCTGGTCGGATGAAGAACTTGCCAAAGCGATCCGCGAAGGAATTCGACCTGATGGCAGCGTAATCGGTCCGCCAATGCCCATGGGTCTTTACCGCGGCATTTCCGATGATGACCTCAAGAGCATGGTCATGTATCTGCGCCAGGTACCGGCGGTCGACAACGACCCGGGTACCAGCCAGTACAACATTCCTCTGCCACCGGCTTATGGTCCGCCGATCACATCGGTTGCCACCGTTCCGGAGGGCGTGACTGTTGAATATGGCGCTTATCTGGCCGGCCCAATTGCCCATTGCACCGAGTGCCACACAACATTCGGTGAAAAAGGTCCGATGTTCGACACGCATCTTGGTGCAGGCGGCTTCGAATTTCATGGCCCGTGGGGTACTTCAACTGCATCCAATATCACGCCAACTGGCCTGGACACCTACTCTGATACCGAGCTCGACGGCATGATCCGCAAGGGAGTGCGGCCCGGCAATGCAAGGATGCTGCCTCCCATGCCTTATCCCTATCTCGCCAGAATGACGGACAACGATCTGGCTGCAATCGTGCTCTACCTGCGCTCCCTGCCACCGCTTCCCGACGGTGGAAAGTAGAACTTTGTGACATTGCATCAGCTGACTTTGGTCTCCCTTCGAGGCCAGAGCGTCAGGGCCAGTCCGCCAAATATCAGACCCGCTCCGGCAACCTGAAACATCGTGAGGCGTTCCCCCAGAAAGATGGCTGAAAGGCTGATACCAAAGACCGGCACCAAAAGGAAAAACGGCGCTACTTTCGCTGCCTGATACTTCACCAGCAGACGACCCCAGATCGTAAATACCAATATGGTCGCAAGCAGCGCGGAATAACCAACTGCAAAAACCGTAGCCAAGGAAATTGTTTGAAACAGTCTGACAGGGTTGCCATCGCTCTCCAGTACAAGCGAGAGCACGGCCAAAGGCAGAGGTGCTATCAAGCTCATCCAGACCACAACAGCAAGCATATCGACCCGACCCAGGGACTTCAGAAGAATATTGCCTGCAGCGCCGCACAAGGACGCGACAAGGATCAGGATAATCCCTTCAGATCCACCTACATCCGACCTGTCCAGAACCAGGAAGGTCAGGCCTAGCACGGCCAGCACCACAGCAATTGCCGCACGCCCATCCAGCCTTTCCGAATAAAGTCCCATTGCATAATCATTT